>NZ_JBEZEH010000107.1:0-23426 GCF_040648775.1 Micromonospora sp. NPDC049089 | reverse complement strand
CTACCGAGCGGGGCGGGCGCCCCCCCCCCCCGCCCGTCACTGTTCGCGTTCGGGCAACCGCAGCAGCGGGGACCGGCCCGGTGGCTGCTCGGGCGGCGGGCCGGACGGCTCGGCCGGCGGCACCGGTACCGTCACCGGCTCGTCGCAGGTCACCCGCAGCACCTGGTCGTGGTGGCGCAGCTCCACCACGTCGTCCGGGCCGCCGTGTCGCAGCGAGTACGTCGTCTGGTGCGGCCGGACATCCACCCGCAGCGACAGCCCCCGCCACTGGAGCGAGAACTCCAACCGGCTGAGTCGGCTGGAGAGCCGGGGGGCGAAGGACAGCTCGCCGTCGTGGTCGCGTAGACCGCCGAACCCGCTGACCAGGGCAAGCCACGCGCCGGCCAACGACGCCATGTGAACGCCGTCGCGGGTGTTCTCGTTGAGGTCGTGCAGGTCCATCAACGCGGCCTCACGCAGGTAGGTGTGCGCGAGTTCGGGGTGGCCCACCTCGGCGGCGAGCACCGACTGGGTGCACGCCGACAACGACGAGTCGCGTACGGTGCGGCGCTCGTAGTAGAGGAAGTTGCGCACCTTCTCCTCGGGTGTGAAGGCGTCTCCCCGCCAGTGCATGGCGAGGACCAGGTCTGCCTGCTTCACCACCTGCTTGCGGTACAGCTCGAAGTACGGGTAGTGCAGCAGCAACGGGTACTTCTCCGCCGGTGTGTGCGTGAAGTCCCATTCCTGGAGTCGGGTGAAGCCCTCGACCTGCTGGTGGACCTCGAGTTCATCGTCGTACGGGACGTGCATCGAGGTGGCGGCGTCCCGCCAGCTCGCGGCCTCCTCGTCGGTGACCCCGAGGTGGAACGCCTCGTCCCGGTGGCGCATGACCACTTCGGCGGCGGCGAGCAAATTCCGCTGCGCCATCAGGTTGGTGTAGACGTTGTCGTTCTTCACTGCGGTGTACTCGTCCGGGCCGGTGACACCATCGATGTGGAACTGCCCGTGCCGGTCGTGGTGGCCGATCGAGCGCCACAGCCGGGCGGTCTCCACCAGCAGCTCCAGCCCGATCTCCCGTTCCAGCTGGGTGTCCCCGGTGACCATCACGTAGCGGCGCACGGCGTCGGCGATGTCGGCGGCGATGTGGAAGGCTGCCGTTCCGGCCGGCCAGTACCCGGATGATTCCGGGCCGCCGATGGTGCGCCAGGGGAAGGCGGCGCCCTTGAGGTTGAGCGTCTCGGCGCGTTCCCGCGCCGAATCCAGCGTGGTGTGTCGCCACTGCAACGCGCTGCGCACCGCGCTCGGCTGGGTGTACGTGAGCACCGGAAGGACGAACATCTCGGTGTCCCAGAAGGCGTGACCGTCGTAACCGGGGCCGGTCAACCCCTTCGCCGAGATCGGCCGCTGCTCGGCCCGCGCGCCGGCCTGCAACACGTGGAAGAGCCCGAACCGGACCGCCTGCTGCACCTCCGGGTCGCCCTCGACCAGCACGTCGGAGGCGTCCCAGAACGCGTCGAGGTAGTTGCGCTGTTCCCGGTGCAGCCCGTCCCATCCGTCGAGTCGGGCGCCGGCCAGTGCCGCGCCGACCTGGTCGCGCAACGCCGGCAGGGACCGGCGACTCGACCAGCTGTACGTCAGATACTTGATCACCCGCAGCTTCTCGCCGGGCTGGAGCACGCAGGCGATCGTGGTCCGCACCCAGTCCTGGTAACCCTCGGACTCGATGGTGGTGTGGTCCGGGCCGTGCACCTCGTGCTCCATGGCGGCGGCGACCCGTAGACCGGAGACCTTCGTGCGGTGGATCAGCTGGCCGCCGTCGGGGGTGGTCAGCTCCTCCTCGGCCTGGAGAGGCGACTCCAGCACCGCCGCGACCCGGGGGTCCTTGCTCTGCGCGGGCAGCGATTCGTTCGCCACCAACTCGGACTGCACGATCAGCCGCAGCGGGCCGTCGACGGCCTCCACCTCGTAGCTGATGGCGGCCACGGACCGCTGGGTGAACGAGACGAGACGGGTGCTGCGGACCTTGACCTCCCGGCCGGCGGGCGAGCGCCAGTGCAGCTCCCGGTGCAGCGTGCCGGCCCGCAGGTCGAGGATCCGCTCGTGGGCGATCAGCTCGCCGTAACGCACGTCGAGCGGTTCGTCGTCGACCAGCAGCCGGATCAGTTTGCCGTTGGTGACGTTGACGATGGTCTGCCCGGACTCGGGGAAGCCGTAGCCCGCCTCCGCGTACGGGAGCGGACGCAGCTCGTAGAACGAGTTGAGGTAGGTACCGGGCAGGCCGTGCGGTTCGCCCTCGTCGAGGTTGCCCCGCAGGCCGACGTGCCCGTTGGAGAGCGCGAAGACCGACTCGGACTGGGCCAGCACGTCCATGTCCAGCCGGGTCTCCCGGACGTGCCACGGCTCGACCGGGTAGGCGCGCTCCCGAATCATCCGGAGCCTCGTTCGGCGGCGAGCGGGTCGGTGGCGGTGCGGTTCGGCGCCGGGGGGTTCGCGGCGTCGAGCAGGTCGGCGAGGTCGGTCACCACGATGTCGGCCCCGTGGGTCAGCAGCTCGTCGGCCTGCCCGACCCGGTCGACGCCGACCACGTAGCCAAAGCCACCGGCGCGGCCGGCGGCCACCCCGGAGAGCGCGTCCTCGAAGACGGCGGCCTGCGTGGGGTCGACGCCGAGCAGCCTGGCTCCGGCGAGGAACGAGTCGGGCTGTGGTTTGCCGCGCAGCCCCTGCGTGCGCGCGACGATCCCATCCACCCGGGCCTCCAGCAGCGGCTCCAGCCCGGCGGCGGCGACCACCTCGCCCCCGTTCGCGCTGGCGGTGACCACGGCTCGGCGGAGGCCGGCAGCGGCCGCCGCCTTCAGGTACCGCACCGAGCCCGGGTAGACCTCGACGCCCGCGGTACGCAGACGGTGCAGCAGCAGGACGTTCTTGCGGTTGCCCAGGCCGTTGACGGTCTCCGCCTCCGGCGGGTCGTCCGGGCTGCCCTCGGGCAGCACGATCCCTCGGGAGGCGAGGAACGACCGCACGCCGTCGGCCCGGGGGCGGCCGTCGACGTAGCGGTTGTAGTCCGGGCCCGGGTCGAACGGTTGGAACGGTTCGCCGGAGGTCGCTGCGCGCTGACGGAGGAACTCGTCGAACGTCTGCGTCCAGGCGGCGTTGTGTACGCGGGCGGTCTGCGTCAGCACACCGTCCAGGTCGAAGAGACAGGCGGTCACGTGAGCAGGTAGGCCCAGCACGGTACGAATCTATCCACCCTGCTGGGCACGCAAACCCATTTCGGCCGCCCTGAGGCGTTTCAGTTCGGTCGCAGCGTCCAGATCACTGTCATCTCCGAGGTCGGTTTGCCGTCCTCGGTGGTGAGCTGGACCTCGACGGGGAATTCCGGTCGTCGCCCGGCGGCCAACTCCTCGGTCACCTCGGCCGCCGGCCGGCCGAGTCGCGCGGTGGCCAGCACCGGCCCCATGGCGAGTTTCCGGTAGGCGATCTCGGCCCGGACGGCCAGTGGCACGGCCCGGTCGAGCAGTTGCCCGAAGGCAGCCAGCACGACCGCGCCGGAGGCCGTCTCGCCGAGGGTGAACATGGCACCGGCGTGCGGCCCGCCGATGTGGTTGTGGGTGGCCGCCGAGTCGGGCAGCCGGACGACTGCCCGCACGCCGCCCTCGGCCTCGGGTGCCACCTCGACGAACTCGATACCGAGCGTGCGAGCGAACGGCACCGCTTCCAGCATGCCGGCCGCCACCTGGCGGGAGTCGATAGTCATGGCCTGACGTTACTAACCGGTAACCAGGCCGGCAACCAGCGATTTCGCCGCCAGGGCACGGTCAGACGTCGTCAGCGCCAACCCACGTCGATCCGGTCGCCACGCTCGTCGAAGAAGTGCAGCGCGTCCATCCGTACCGAGACGGCGAGCGGGTGACCGGCGCTGACCGCCGGGTACGGCGCCAGCCGCACCGCCAGCTCCGCCGGGCGGCGGTGGTGCCGGCCCGGATCGGGGAGCACGCTGGTCTGGACGCCACTGGCCGGAGCCTCCTGCGTGTCCACCGGCTTGCCGGTGAGCCGCTGCATCACCGAGCCGAAGCGGCGTAGGCCGCGTTGGCCAACCGGCGGCGGGTCGAGCGGAGCACCCATCTCGTCGACCACGATCGCGGTCGCGCCGATGTCGAGGAACGCCAGGGACTCGTGCCCATGGTGCTCCAGGTAGCGGATCCGCCCGCGCAGCACGTCGCCGGGGCTGTCGGGTGCGACCGGGGTGAGCGCCTCGGCCCGCATGCCGACCACGATCCGCTCACCGTGGTAGTGCGCCACCGCCCGACTGCGGATGTCGTTCCAGGGCAGGTAGAGCGACTGGTCACCGAGGTTGAGCGTGACGTACCGGTCGAGATGGACGTAGACCGACGCCTCCAGCAGGTTCATCCGTGGGCTGCCCAGGAACGCCGCGACGTAGAGCGTCGCCGGCCGGCCGTACACCTGGGTCGGCGTGCCCACGTCCTGGAGCACGCCGCGGCGCATGATCGCCACCCGGTCGGCCATGGTGAGCGCCTCGGCCTGGTCGTGCGTGACGTAGACAGTGGTGACGCCCAGCTCGCGGGTCAGGCCGGAGATCTCGGCGCGCAACTCGGCGCGCAGGCCGCTGTCCAGGTTGGACAGCGGCTCGTCCATCAGGAACAGGCCGGGCCGGCGGACGATCGCGCGGCCCATCGCCACCCGCTGCCGCTGCCCGCCGGAGAGCTGACCGGGCTTGCGGGCCAGCACGTCACCGATGCCCAGCGCGCTCGCCACGTCGCTGACCCGCTCGCCCCGCGGCTCCGGCTCGACCCCGGCCAGTCGCAGCGGGAAGGCGATGTTGTCGCCGACCGTCATGTGCGGATAGAGGGCGAAGTCCTGGAAGACCATGGCGATCCGGCGGTCGCGTGGGGGGAGATCGTTCGCCAACTCCCCGTCGAGCATCACCGCACCGGTGGTCGGCTCCTCCAGCCCGGCGATCATTCGCAGCACTGTCGACTTACCGCACCCGGAAGGCCCGAGCAGCACCAGGAATTCGCCGTCGTTCACATCGAGGTTGATGCTGTCGACGGCCAGCGTGCCATCTCGGAAAACCTTGGTCACATCCTTGAGCGTGACGGTACTCACCGTCTTCCCCCCAGCGCGCGTCGGCCGAACCCCCCAAGACTGTGACCAGGATCATGGGTTTGTGACATCGGGTAAACGTCTCATGTTCGATCGATGACGCTGCTATTACACGACAGAAACCGCGATCAGCAGCGCGTGGACCGCTCGTCCGGCTCCCCGAGGAACACCCGTCGCACCACGCGCTCCGCCGCCCGCCCGTCGTCCAATGTGCAGAACCGGGCCCGGAAATGCTCGCGGGCCTTGGTCGCCGCGTCCGAGCGCACCCCGTCGGTGCGGAACAGATCGAGCAGATCGGCGAAAGTGGAGGCCACCGCGCCCGGCGGTTCGGCGGTGACGTCGAAGTAGACCCCCCGGGCCAGCCGGTACGCCTCCCAGTCCGGGGTGTAGAGCACGATCGGCCGGTCCAACACCGCATAGTCGAACATGGCCGACGAGTAGTCGGTGACCAGCACATCCGCCACCAGGTACAGATCCTCCACCCGTTGATGGCCGCTGACGTCCCGCACCCGCTCCCAGTCCCTCGGCTGGCCGGGGCGTCGATCACGGTCGTGAAAGTAGTGACTGCGCATCAGCAACCGGCCCGAGTCACCCAGCGCCTGGACGAACCGGTCCGGGTCGAACGGTGGCCGGTAGCCGGGCAGGTGCTCGCGGTGCGTCGGGGCGTACAGGACGACCTGCTCATCGGGGTCGAGGCCGAACTCCGCGCGGAGTCGGCGCACCTCGTCCGGGCCCGCGGTGACCAGGCGGTCGTTGCGCGGGTACCCCACCTCCAGCGTGGTGTACGTGGCCGGGTACGCCCGGTCCCACATCTGGGTGGAGAAGCTGTTGGCGCTGACGCTGTAGTCCCAGCGGTCCACCCGGCGCAGCAGCCCGGCGAAGTCCATCCGGCCCGCGCCGATCGGGTGGCGCTGCTGATCAAGCCCCATCACCTTGACCGGCGTGCCGTGGTGAGTCTGGACGTGCACCTGTTCCGGTCGCTTGCGGACGAAGTCCGGAAAGTTGACGTTGTTGACCAGCCACCGGGCGCGGGCGAGCACCCGGTAGTACGCCGGCGTGCCGGCCACCACGTACTCCACTCCGGCCGGCACGGCCTCCACCCGGTCCCGGCGCACCACCCACACCCCGCGCACCCCCGGCGCCAACCGGCGGGCGACCTCGTAGATGGCCGCCGGGTTGCAGGAGTAGCCCCGGTACCAGTACGCGGCGTACACCGCGAGCGTCGGGTCGACCGGCCGCCGCAGCTCGGCCCGGTAGTACTCACGCAGCAGCCCGTCCCGGGTCAGCCGGGCACCGCGCCGGGCGACCGGGCCGACAGTGCGCCGCGCGGTGCGGGCCCGCCGACGGGCGGCGTCGCGGGCCCGGCTGGCCGCCCGCAACGCGCTGAAGGTGCGCCACCGGCCGGAGGCGACAAGCTTGTGCTTGATCCCCTCGACCCCGTCCGGCACCGGATAGCCGCCGGGCGGCAGCCAGCGCTCGTAGTCCGCGGTGATCTGCGCGAAGAACGCCTCCCGCAGCTCCGGGGCGATCCGCTGACCGTTGCCGAGCACAGTCAGGTAGTGCCAGATCATCCGTTCGAAGACCGCCGGCCGCAGGGCCTCCGTCGCCGGCCCCCACGAATCCATCAGGTGGAAGACCCGGTGCCACTGCGGGAACACCTCGAAGTGCCGGTCACCCCGGGTCCGGGTGATCGCGCCGGCGCGGCGCTGGCGGTAGTTGACGCAGACCCGATCGAGTACGCCGATCCGGTGCGCGGCCATCAGCACCGGATAGCTGAAGGAGACGTCCTCGTACCAGCCGGGCGCGAAACGCAACCCCAGGTCGGCGAGGAACTCCCGCCGGACCAGCCGGTTCCACGCGGTGTGCAGCAGGTGCATCGCCTGCGGCCGGTCCCGCAACCGGAAGGTGTCCGACCCCGGGGACTCCGGAAATACGTCGGCCATCGCGCTGCGGGTGGCGGTGTCGTTCCAGTGGGTGCGGACGTGGTCGACCAGCAGGACGTCCGGGCGGGTGACCCGCAACCGTTCGGCGACCTCGGTCAGGCATTCCGGAGCCAGCCAGTCGTCGCCGTCGAGGAACCACACGTACTCGCCGACGGCCCGGTCCAGCCCGATGTTCCGGGCCGGACCGAGGCCGACGTTCTCCGGCAGCCGGACCGAGTGGACCCGCTGGTCGCGGGCCGCGTACTCGTCGATGATGTCGCCGCTGGCGTCCGGCGAGCAGTCGTCGACGGCGATCACCTCGATGTCGGTCTCCGGCTGACCGAGGATGGAGTCCAGGCACTCCCGCAGGTATCCCTGCACCCGGAAGGCCGGCACCACGAAGCTGATCAGAGTCATCCGGCCGCCCTCCGTCAGCGCGGCGCGGCACCTCCAGCGCCCGCCGGCGCCACCGACGCCCGCGCGCTACGGGCCGGTCGCACGAACCAGGCCAGGACGACGCTCACCACGAAAACCACGAGAAGGTACGCACCGAGTGTAGCCAGTCCGATACCCGCAATACCGGCGATCGCCGCGAGGGCCAGCAGCACCGAACGCCCCTCCCAGCCCAGCGTCGCTGCGTGCAGGGGCGGTGCCGCCTGCCGCTTCTCCAGCCGGGCGGTCAGGTCGTAGTGGTGCACGGTGAGCACGAAGACGTACCCGAAGATCAGCCAGCCGGGTGCCTCACCGACCACCCCGACCGCGATGGCGAACAGGTACTCGGCGGCTCGCAACGCCGCGGGCACCAGCCAGTCCAGCGGGCCGTTGTGCGCCGCCCCGGCCCCGAGTCCACCGATGAGCAGCACCAGCAGTGCCACCGGCACCGCCCAGCGCAGCTCGTCCGGCGCGTCGCTCAGCAGCGCCGCTACCAGAAGCACCGCCGGGCCGAGCGCGGCGATGACCGCCAGGGTCAGTGGTCCCATCGGGCGGACCACCGGCAGCCAGCGGGCCAACGGGCCGTCGTCGCGGTGCAGGGTGGCGTCGACCGTGTCCAGCACCGGCACCCACATCCAGCGGGCCCGCAGGGTCCGCAGGGCCCCGGTGTACGCGAACGCCAGCACCCCCCAGACCAGGACGGCGATCAGGCTGACCAGTGGGTTGAACAGCGCCACGGTCAGCGCGATCAGCGCCCACCGCTCACCGATCGGGAAAACCACCGTCCGCTTCAGCCAGTACGACACCGACCCGGTGTCCGCCTGCACCCGGGTCGACGCGGCGTTGAGCCGGTCGCCGATCCCGCCGCTGGCGTTCGTGGCCGTACGCGGGCGGCGGGCCGCCTCGTCGTGCAGCACCCCGTACCAGGTGTCGGTCATGTGGCGGACGGTCTGCAACGTCATCGCGGCGATCGCGAGCGCCCACCCGTTGCCCAGCCCGGCGTGGCTCACACCGAAGCCCAACCCGGCGTAGACCAGGTACTCCTTGGCCCGGTCCGCCATGGTGTCCAGCCAGCCACCCCAGGCGCTGAAGTGCCGGGTGTAGCGGGCCAGTTGGCCGTCCACGCAGTCGAGCACGAAGCCGAGGTAGAGCAGCACCGCGCCACCGACCAGCGCGGGCCGCCCACCGATCCCGAACAGCACCGCCGCGCCAAGCGCGAAGAGCACCGAGATCACCGTGACCCCGGTCGGGGTGAGCCGGAGCCGGGCCGAGAGCCGGACCAGGGACGGCGACCAGGTGCTGACGAAGTAGGTGGAGAAGAAGTCGTCCTTCTCCTTCACCGACAGCCGCAACTCGGCCCGGTCCTCGTCGACAGCGGTCACCGCCGCCTCGGCAGCGGTCAGCCCGGCCGGGTCCTCGACCCGGTGGGCGACGAGCAGACGTACCCGCTGGGCGAAGATCAGGGTGCCGAGCGCCGCGAGACCCGCGAAGAGCCGGTCCACGGCGGACCCGGGGCCACCGGGCGCCACCGATCCGCCGGCCCCGACCCCGCCGGTCGCCGGCAGCGGCGCCACGTCGCCGGCCGGGCCGATCGGGGCGGCGACGGGAAGCATCCCGGACGCGGCCGCCCGGGCGGCGGCCGCGAGGGTCGGCAGGTCGTCCACGCCGACCCGCAGCGCGCCGCCGAACACGCCGGTGGCGGCCCCGTCGAGGGCGTCCAACGCGCCGGCGTCGACCACCTGGCCGCGCTCCTCCCGCACAGCGGTCCGACCGGGCACCGGCGGGTCGCCGAGCACCAGCGCCACGGTGGGGCCCACCGGGCTGGTGGCCAGGTGCCGCAGTACGGCGGTGTGCGCGACCAGGTCGGTGCCGGTGATCAGCACCGGGGCGGTCGCGGTGGTGACCAGGTCGGACAACTCGTCGAGGGTGGCGGCGAAGCGCACCTCGTCCGCCCCGGCCAGGCGCAACTGGGCGGCCAACCGATCGGCCAGCGGTTCACCTGTCGCAGTGGTGAGGCCCGTCGCGGACGTTCCGGCGGCGAGCACGATCGCGAGCGTCACCGCGGAACCGCTGCGTGGTACGCGTCGAGCGCCTCGGCGATGGTGCCGTCGAGCGTCAACCGGCCCGCGTCGAGGTACAACCCCCGACGACAGAACCGGGTCAGGTCCTTTTCGTTGTGTGACACCAGCACCAGCGTGCGCCCCTCCCCGAGCAGACGATCAATCGTCGCGTAACACTTCTTGCGGAACTCCGCGTCCCCGACCGCGGTCACCTCGTCCATCAGCAGGATCGGGTGCGGCAGGTGCGAGATGATCGCGAAGCCCAGCCGCACCTTCATCCCCGACGAGTAGTGCCGCACCGACGTGTCGATGGCACGTTCCACCTGCTCACCGGCGAACTCGACGATCTCGTCGAAGTGCCGCTTCAGGTAGCTCGTCGACAGTCCGTGCAGCCCACCGACCAGGTGCAGGTTCTCCCGCCCGGTCAGGTCGTTGGAGAAACCGGCGGACAACTCCAGCAACGGCGCCACCGCGCCGTGCACCCGGATGTCGCCCTCGTCCGGGATGAGCACCCCGGCGATCAGCCGCAGCAGCGTGCTCTTGCCGGTGCCGTTGCGCCCGATCACCCCGACGGTCTCGCCGGGCTGCACTGTGAACGACACGTCCCGCAACGGCCAGAACTGGCCGGGCAGCGCGCCACGGGCGCCCCGGTGGATGAACAACTCCCGCAGGCGGAGCTGACGGCGACGGTTGCGGACGAACCGAATGCCCAGGCCGTCCGCCTCGATGATCGGCGCGGCCACCTCAGAGCTCCTTGAGCACGGCGGGCTCCAACCGGCGGAACGACCACCAACCGGCGGCCAGCACCAGAAGGCTGCCGACGATCGTGGTGGCGAGCAGCCGGGCGTCCGGGAACTCGTCCGGGTACCAGATCGCGTGGTGCAGCTGGAAGATCCCGACCAGCGGGTTCAGCTCGTACACCACCTTCAGCCAGCCGGGCAGCCCGGACTCCCGGACCAGGCTGAGCGGATAGATGATCGGCGTGGCGTAGAAGAGCACCCGGATGATCAGCCGCATCAGCCGTTCCACGTCGCGCATCAGCACGTTCCACGCGGACAGCAGCAGGGCGAGCCCGGTCAGCAGGACGGCCTGGACGGCCACCGCCAGCGGCAGGGAGAGCAGCGACCAACCCGGGTGGATCCGGCCGTGCACCGCGTAGATCACCGCGATGGCGATCAGGATCGGCAGGCCGGCCGCGTACTCGGCGAACCGGCCGGTGACCCGGCCGATCGGAAACACCTGACGCGGCACGTTCATCGTGGTGATCAGCCGGGACTGGCCGGTCAGCGCATTCGTCGCCTCACTCAGCGCGGAGCTGGTCCACATCCAGGCGAAGATGCCGGTGATCAGGAACAACGGGTACGACCCGGCCGCCTCACCGAGGTGCCGACCGGTGTCCCGGGAGTAGAGCACCCCGAAGACGAACCAGTAGATGGCGCCCATGCCGAGCGGCTCGATCAACGACCAGAAGTAGCCCAGCACCGACTGCTGGTACTTGACCGCGAGATCCCGCCTGACCAGGATGCGCAGCGAGTTGCGGTGCGACCACAACGCCGCGACGCCAGAGGTCACCGCAGCCTCCCGCCTCCTGAAACGGACGACAGGTTAGCAGTCGGTGAACGATTGCCCCGAATCGACCGGACTCAGCACTCGATCACGTTGACGGCCAAACCGCCACGCGCCGTCTCCTTGTACTTGACCTTCATGTCGGCGCCGGTCTCCCGCATGGTCTTGATGACCTTGTCCAGCGACACCTTGTGCACCCCGTCGCCGCGCAACGCCAACCGGGCGGCCGTGATCGCCTTGATGCTAGCCACCGCGTTCCGCTCGATGCAGGGGATCTGCACCAGGCCACCCACCGGGTCACAGGTCAACCCGAGGTTGTGCTCCATCCCGATCTCGGCCGCGTTCTCCACCTGCTCCGGGGTGCCACCGAGCGCCTCGGCCAGCCCCGCCGCCGCCATCGAGCACGCCGAACCGACCTCACCCTGGCAGCCCACCTCGGCGCCCGAGATCGAGGCGTTCTCCTTGAACAGGACACCGATCGCGCCCGCCGTCAGCAGGAACCGCACCACACCCTCGTCATCGGCGTCCGGCACGAACCGGGTGTAGTAGTGCAGCACCGCCGGAATGATCCCGGCCGCGCCGTTGGTCGGCGCGGTGACCACCCGGCCACCAGCGGCGTTCTCCTCGTTGACCGCCAGCGCGAACAGGGTCACCCAGTCCATCGCGTGCAGCGGGTCGGCCGACCCGGCCTCCGCCTCGGCCTCCAGGCCACGCCGCAGCTCCGCCGCGCGCCGCCGGACCTTCAACCCCCCAGGGAGTACGCCGTCGCGCTCGCAGCCGTTGCGCACGCACTCCTGCATCACCCGCCAGATCTCCAGCAGACCGGCCCGGATGTCCGCCTCGCTGCGCCAGGAACGCTCGTTGGCGAGCATCACCTCGCTGATCGACAGCCCGGTGCGGGTGGTGACGTCGAGGAGTTGCGCCCCGGTCAGGAAGGGGTACCGCACCACGGTGCTGTCCGGCTTGATCCGGTCCGCCCCGGCAGCCGCCTCGTCCACCACGAACCCGCCACCGACCGAGTAGTAGGTGCGGCTGCGCAGCTCGGCACCGGCCCGGTCGTACGCCGCGAAGGTCATCCCGTTCGGGTGGTACGGCAACGACCGCCGGCGGTGCAGTGTCAGATCCCGATCCGGGTCGAAGTCGATCTCGTGCGCGTCGAGGATGTTGATCCGCCGCTCGGCCCGGATCCGCTCGACACGAGGACCGACGGTGTCCGTGTCGACGGTCTCCGGCGACTCGCCGGCCAACCCGAGCAGCACCGCCGGACCACTGCCGTGGCCGTGCCCGGTGGCACCCAGCGAGCCGAACAGCTCGGCCTGCACCCGCGCCGTGTCGCTGAGCAGCCCGTCGGCCTTCAGCCCTCCGACGAACGTCCGCGCGGCCCGCATCGGCCCCACCGTGTGTGAGCTGGACGGCCCGATACCGACGCTGAAGAGGTCGAAAACACTGATCATGGCTGCGCTTCCTCGCCGTCGTCCCGGCGTACGGGACCCGGCCGGGTCGTGACCGCCGGTCTGGCGGCCCCGCTCGTGACCGTCCGGGGTATGGGTGCCGGCCTCCCGGGGTGTGGAAGGCCGATCTACCAGCCTACCTGCCCAGCTCACCCGCCACCCGGTCCGGGACGTGAACACCCGACCACCGTCTCCCGCCCCGCCCCGCCCGCCCCGCCCGGCTGCGGCGGGCGGCTCGGGGAGGCGTCAGCGAGGGGTTGCCCGGGTAAAGCACCTACGGGTCCACGGGTCGCCGCTCCTCCTCGGGACCGAGGGCGAGGTGGCCATCCCTTTCTACCGTGGATTGCAGACGCGGCGCACCGCCGCAGAGTGGGAGACGACGATGAGTCGCAAACTGGTTCGGCCCCGCGAGGGGCGCATGATCGCTGGTGTCTGCGCCGGCCTCGGGCGGCGGTTCGGCATGTCGGCCGGAATGGTCCGGCTGCTGTTCCTGCTGTCGCTGCTGCTGCCCGGCACGCAGGTGATCGTCTACCTGATCCTGTGGGTGCTGATGCCGAACGAGGACCGCTACCTCGCGTCCACCGGACACTGATCCAGCCCCGCACCCCACGGAACCGGAAGCGCCCGCTCCGACGGAGGTCGGGGCGGGCGCTTCGGCGTACGGAGGGCAGGTCAGGGGGCGATGTAGGTGACAGTGATCTGCTGGTAGCCGAGGGAGCGGAGCAGCCCCTCCAGCATCTTGCGGGTGTTCTCCTCGGCTCGGGCCGAGAGCCCGCTGTCCCGGGCGGCGGCGGTGATCCGGTCCTCGGCGAGCTTGTAGACCTGCTGCTGCCGGTTGGGGTCGTTGCCGACCAGGTCACCGAGTCGGTTGAGCAGACCGCGCTGCTCGGCGAAGACGTAGCTCTTCTCCATGTCGAGGTTGGTCTCACCGAGTTGCGGCGCGGGCAGCTTGATCTCGACGGACTTGCCGTCGGCGGACTGGACGACGGCACCCTCACCGATCTTGGTGAAGTCGACGTACGCCTCGACACTGCCGGCCCCGACGAACAGGGTGCGCTCGTTGAGCAGGAAGTCCGGAACGTTGCGCCTGTCGTTCTGCGTGTCGACCACGACCTGGAAGTTGCCCTCCGCAGCCACGTAGCGGCTCAGGTCCTGGATCGACTTCAGCAGCGGTGGCTGACTGCGGTCGGTCTGCTCCTTGGCGAACGGGTTGCGGAACTCCGGCAGAATGCCGGTCGCCTGGATGCCGAGCAGCACGACCACGGCCAGCGCGGCGGCGCCGAGCAGCAGGAGCAGACCACGGGCCGCCCCACCGCCACCACCACCGACGGGGCCATCGCCACCGCTCGTCGGGCCACCGGGATCTCCAGGCCCACCGGGGCCAGCGGGTCCACCGGGACCGGCCGGCTCGCCGGGGCCACCCGGCGTGTCCATGGTCCACCCGGTTGTAGCGGTCGACCGCGCCTTGAGATCGTCACCGGTCGGGTAACCGGGGAACTCTCTCGTGGGCTCGTTGCTGCCAGCGTCGCGGGCCATCACGCTCACCGTCCTCGTCAGACACGTCGTCTGTCAATGACGGTACGGCCCCGATACGACAGTCGCGCGGCGAGCGCCAGGAAGTGACAAACGAGCAGGTCAGGCGAACGCGGAGAGCCCGGTCAGCCGCTGACCGATGACCAGTTGGTGGATCTCGGAGGTGCCCTCGTAGGTCAGCACGCTCTCCAGGTTGTTGGCGTGCCGCATCACCGGGTACTCACCGGAGACACCGTTGGCGCCGAGGATGGTGCGGCACTGCCGGGCGATGGCCAGCGCCTCCCGCACGTTGTTCAGCTTGCCCACGCTGACCTGCTCGGGCCGCAGTCGCCGGGCGTCGGCGAGCCGGCCCAGGTGCAGCGCGAGCAGTTGCCCCTTCACCAACTCGACGGCCATGTCGGCGAGCTTCGCCTGGGTGAGTTGGAAGCCGGCCAGGGGGCGACCGAACTGGGTGCGGGTGGTCGCGTACGCCAGTGTGGTTTCCAGGCAGTCGCGGGCCGCGCCCACCGCTCCCCAGACGATGCCGTAGCGGGCCTCGGTGAGGCAGCTCAGCGGTGCCTTGAGCCCGACCGCCTCGGGTAGTTGGGCGTCGGCCGGGAGCCGGACGTCGTCGAGCACGATCTCGCCGGTCACCGACGCGCGCAGCGACATCTTGCGGCGGATCTCGCGGGCCGTGACGCCGGGGGTGTCCATGGGTACGGCGAAACCCCGTACGCCCTCGTCGGTGCGGGCCCAGATCACCGCGACGTCCGCGATCGGGGCGTTGGTGATCCACATCTTCCCGCCGGTGAGCACCCAGTCGTCGCCGTCGCGGCGGGCCCGGGTGGCCATCGAGGCGGGGTCGGAGCCGTGATCCGGCTCGGTCAGGCCGAAGCAGCCGATCGCCTCACCGGTGGCCATCGACGGCAGCCACCGTTGCTTCTGCTCCTCGCTGCCGTAGCGCCAGATGGCGTACATGGCGAGCGATCCCTGCACGGAGACCAGGGAGCGGAGGCCGGAGTCGCCGGCTTCCAGCTCCTGGCAGGCCAGGCCGTAGGCGACAGCGGAGGCGCCGGCGCAGCCGTAGCCGGTCAGGTGCATGCCGAGCAGGCCGAGCTTGCCGAACTCACGGGCCAGTTCCCGGGCGGGCACCCGGCCGTCCTCGTACCAGTCGGCGACGTGGGGTCGCACCCGGTCGTCGACGAGTTGGCGGACGACGTCGCGGATCTGCCGCTCCTCCTCGCTGAGCGACGGGTCCAGGTCGAGCAGATCCAGCGCAGCGGTCATGGACGCCACCCTAACGAAGGTTCAGCGCGGGAAAGAAGGGCTCGTCACTCGATGGGCTCGGAGAGCACCAGCACCCGCGCGTGGATCTGGTTGCGCTGCTGGAGGGCTGCGCGCAGCGCCCGGTGCAGCCCGTCCTCCAGGTAGAGCCCGCCGTTCCACTGCACGACGTGCGGGAAGAGGTCACCGTAGAAGGTCGAATCCTCGGCGAGGAGTTTGTCCAGCGCCAACTCGCGCTTGGTGGTGATCATCTGATCCAGGCGCAGTGGCCTCGGCGGGATCTCCGCCCACTGCTTGAGCGTCAGATTGTGCTCCGGATAGGGACGCCCGTCCCGGACCGCTCTGAAGATCACGACGGCACGCTCCCCTCCCCGTGGCCGGGCCGACCGACGGCGCCGAGCCGGGCCGCGGCGGGCACCGCGCGGCGCGGCACCGATGACCGTGCCAGCCTAGCCGCCCAGCGCACGCTACGTTCTGCTCCCTGATGTCAGTTTCGCTATCGCTCGTCCGATCCTGAACCGGACGAACGGGACGTCCGTGTCAGTTCCACCGGCCGCGCCGCACCACCTCGTCCATTGGACGACGTCCACGGCGCAACGATGGTGACCGATGGTCGGCCGCACGGTAACCGATTGTGACGGCACCGATGGGTTGGTACTCCGCCGGCACGCCGAACGCGTCCCGGTAGGCGGCGAGCCGCTGCTGTGGAATGCCGAAGAAGCACGCCCCCAGCCCCTCGTCCACTGCGGTGAGCAGCATCAGCAACGCCGCGAAGCCGGCGTCCACGTGCCAGTACGGCACCGGCCACCGGTCCGTGGACTGATCCGTCCAGCCCTTGTCCGGCTCCGCGTACCGCCGCAGGTAGGCCGACTCGTTGGCGTGCGGCACCACGATCACTGGTGCCCGGCGCATGCCCGCGAGCCACCGCTCCCGCCCACCGCCCTCGGGGGTGGTGGCCGCCCAGAACCGCTCCCGATCGGCCAACTCCTCCAACACCAGGAAACCCCAGCCCTGGGCGAAGCCGGCCGACGGCGCGCGGACCGCGTGGTCGAGCAACCGGTCCACCACGTCGGGCGGGACCGGGCGGTCCGGGTCGTAGTTGCGCACCATCCGCCGTCGGCGGACGACCTCGGCGAACTCCATCAGGCGCCGGGGCGGATGCCCCAGGCACCTCGCCAGGTCGCGCCGGACTTGAGGGTGAGCAGGTCCTTGCCCGACCGGAACGCGTCCGGTGGGCAGGTCATCGGCTCGATTGCCACCGAACGGCGGTGCCGCTCGCCGGTGAGGGCGTCCCCGGTGAACACCTGCCACCAGCCGAACTCGGCGTCCGCCCAGATGCTCACCCCGGCCGAACCGTCCGGCGCGGCGAGACTCACCGACGAACCGCCGTCGGCGTCGGAGATCACCTCGCCGAAGCAGGAGTCCAACACGGCAGCGCCGATCCGGCGGGGACTGGTCCAGTCGTACTCGGTGCCGGCCACCGGGGTGACCCCCACCGGCAGCAGTCGACCGTCCACCAGCACGCGGCTGCGGGTGGGCAGCCGCATCACCAGGTCGTCCACCGCGACGCCCGGCAGTTGCAGGTACGGGTGCACGGAGAAGCCGAACGGGGCGAGCTCCCCGCCGATGTTCGTCACCTCGTGCTCGGCGCGCAGCCCGTCCGCGTCGACGCTCCACCGGCTGCGCAGCCGCAGCGGCCACGGGTAGCCGGGCTGCGGCGGCAGGTCGTATCCGACCGTCACGGCGTCGGCCGACTGCTCCAGCAACTGCCACGGCACCCAGTTGACCAGCCCGTGGATGGCCACGTGCCGCTCCGGCTCGGTCAGCGAAAGCTGGTGCGTCCGCCCGTCGAACGAGTAGCGACCATCGCGGATCCGGTTCGGCCACGGTGCCAGCACCTGCCCGGTGCAACCGGGGC
Source organism: Micromonospora sp. NPDC049089 (assembly GCF_040648775.1). NCBI lineage: Bacteria > Bacillati > Actinomycetota > Actinomycetes > Micromonosporales > Micromonosporaceae > Micromonospora > Micromonospora sp. NPDC049089. Next base: position 6,181 of record NZ_JBEZEH010000107.1, on the reverse strand, counting down.
AGACCTCGTCGGTCCGGTACCCGTCGAGCAGGTCGACACCGTCGCGCCGGTACGTCCGGAGCCCACCGCCGACCTCCACGATGACGGCCTCGTGGCCGGCGGCGGAGATGGTCCACTGGGCGCCGGAGAACGGGCGCGGATCGGGGCTTTCCATGCCGGCGACACTAACCGGTCAGGTCCGGTTGTCGCTCGACGCCGTCGCCGCCCGGTAGCGCAGCAGCGCCGGGAACGCGACAGCGAGCACCACCACGAGCACCGCGGAGGCGAGCCCACCGGCCACCCAGGCCACCCCTCCACCGAACCCGGCGGCCATGGTGCCGGCGCGCAGATCACCCAGGCGTGGGCCACCCGCCACCACCACCGTGTTCACGCCCTGGAGTCGGCCGCGCATCCGGTCCGGTGCGTAGACCAGCAGCATCGACTGACGCAGCACCGCGCTGATCAGGTCGGCGGCGCCGGCCACGGCGAGCAGCACGACCATCAGCCAGAGCTGGTGGGCCAATCCGGCGGCGGCGATCGCCAGGCCCCAGCCGACCACCGCGAGCACCAGGCCGAGCCCCTGCCGGCGGAGCCGGCCGATCCAGCCGGAGGTCAACCCACCGATCATCGAGCCGATCGCGATGGCGCTGTAGAGCAGACCGACCGAGCCACCGCCACCAAATCGCTCGTGCGCGATCTCCGGAAAGAGGGCCCGTGGCATGGCGAGGATCATCGCGATCAGGTCCACCGCGAAGGACAGCAGCAGGACCGGGGTGGTGGCCAGGTAGCGGAACCCGTCGACGACGCTGGCCAGACCGGCACGCCGAACCTGGCCGTCGGCGCTGGGCTCGGGCGGGAGCGAGGGCAGCCGCAGCGCCGCCCAGAGCATCGCGGTGAACAGCACCGCGTCCAGCCCGTAGGCGATCGGCAGGACCACAGTGGTGTCCGGCGAGGCGGAGAGGATCAGACCGGCGGCGAGCGGGCCGGCGACCGAGGCGGCGGTGAAGGTCGTGTAGTTCAGGGTGGTCGCGGACGCCACCAGGTCCTCCGGCACCAGCCGGGGCAGCATGGCGCTACGGGCCGGCGAGCTGATCGCGAAGGCCACCGACTGCAACGCCATCAACGCCAGCAGCAGCACCGGGCTGCCCACGTCCAGCACCGCCTGGAGCAGCAACCCGAGAGTGGATGCCCAGAGCAACAATGAGCCGCCGAGCAGCACCGCACGCCGGTCACGGGCGTCGGCGACCGCGCCGCCCCAGAGCCCGAAGACCAGCAACGGTACGAAGGCAGCCACGCCCAGCAGGCCCACCCAGAACGAGTCCCGGGTCAGGGCGTACATCTCCACCGGCACCGCGACGGCGGTGAACTGGAAGCCGAACATCGCCACCGTGTTGCCGAGCCAGAGCCGGCGGTACGCCGGAACCCGCAGCGGACGCACGTCGATCGCCCAGCGGCGCGCTGCGCGCGGCCGGGTCTCCCGCACACCCGTCACGGCGCCAACCGCTCGACGATCCAGCCACCCTCGTCGAGGCGACGGAAGCGAAGCCGGTCGTGCAACCGGCCGGCCCGGCCCTGCCAGAACTCCACCGACTCGGGTTGGACCCGCAGCCCTCCCCAGTGCGACGGGGTCGGGATCTCGGCCTGGTCGGCGAACCGCTCGACCGCCTCCTGGTACCGCTGCTCCAACGCCGCCCGATCCGACACCACCTGCGACTGCGGGCTGGCCCAGGCACCCAGTTGGGAGCCGCGCGGTCGGCTGGCGAAGTACGCCTCGCTCGTGGCGCGGTCGACCGGCGTGACCCGTCCGGCGACCACCACCTGACGCTGCATGGAAAACCACGGAAAGACCAGGCTGGCGTACGGGTTGGCGGTCGCCTCGACGCCCTTGCGCGACAGGTGGTTGGTGAAGAAGACGAAGCCCTCCGGGTCGTACCCCTTCAGCAGCACCGTCCGCCCGCTCGGCCGGCCGGCCGAGTCGGCGGTGCCCACCACCATGGCGTTCGGTTCGGGTAGCCCGAAGGCCACCGCGTCGGCGAACCAGCTGTCGAACTGGGTGTGCCAGTCGGCGGCCAGGTCAGCCTCGGTCAGGCCCAGGTCCGCGGCGTACTCGTTACGCATCGCGGCCGGGGCGGGTGTGTCGCCCGTCACGTCCCACTCCTTCTCGGGGGCCCCACCAGCACCCTCCCGCGCTGACCAGCCCGCCCTGCCCAGTCTCACCGAGCCGGACGGAGAATGCGCGTCCGGGGATGTCGCGTGCAGCACAGTCGCAGCGGGTCGCGTATCCCTTACTCAGCAGGCAGTATGTTGCGAACACATCCCTGAGGGTCGCCTAAGGCGCTCGGCCGATCCGGGCCGGATGAGCGATCGGGCGCACCGACCAGATCCAGGAGAGCGACATGGCCGATTTCAAACCCGGGCTGGAGGGCGTCGTCGCCTTCGAGACCGAGATCGCCGAACCTGACCGCGAGGGCGGTGCGCTGCGCTATCGCGGAGTGGACATCGAGGATCTGATCGGCCAGGTGTCGTTCGGCAACGTGTGGGCGCTGCTCGTCGACGGCCGGTTCGGGCCGGGCCTGCCGCCGGCGGAGCCGTTCCCGGTGCCGGTGCACTCCGGTGACATCCGCGTCGACGTGCAGTCCGCGGTCGCCATGCTGGCCCCGTACTGGGGTCTCAACCAACTGCTGGACATCTCCGACGAGCAGGCCCGTGAGGATCTCGCCCGGGTCTCGGTGACCGCGCTCTCCTTCGTCGCCCAGTCCGCCCGCGGCCTCGGCCTGCCGGCGGTGCCGCAGAAGGAGATCGACAAGGCGCAGACCATCGTCGAGCGGTTCATGAAGCGCTGGCGCGGCGAGCCGGACCCGCGGCACGTCAAGGCAGTCGACGCGTACTTCATCTCGGCCGCCGAGCACGGCCTCAACGCGTCCACCTTCACCGCTCGCATCGTCGCCTCCACCGGTGCGGACGCGGCTGCCTGCATCTCGTCGGGCATCGGCGCCCTCTCCGGCCCGTTGCACGGCGGCGCCCCGTCGCGGGTGCTCAGCATGCTGGAGGCGGTGGAGCGCAGCGGCGACGCGGAGGGCTACGTCAAGGGCGTCCTCGACCGCGGTGAGCGGTTGATGGGCTTCGGCCACCGCGTCTACCGTGCCGAGGACCCGCGCGCCCGAGTGCTCCGGCGTACGGCCAAGGAACTGGGCGCGCCGCGCTTCGAGATCGCCGAGGCGCTGGAGAAGGCGGCCCTCGCCGAGCTCCAGGCCCGCCGCCCGGACCGGGTGCTGGCCACCAACGTCGAGTTCTGGTCGGCCGTGGTGCTGGACTTCGCCGAGGTGCCGGCGCACATGTTCACCTCGATGTTCACCTGCGCGCGGATGGGCGGCTGGAGCGCGCACATCCTGGAGCAGAAGCGCCTGCAGCGGCTGGTCCGCCCATCCGCCCGCTACATGGGCCCGGAGACCCGCAAGCCGTCCGACGTCGAGGGCTGGGCAGCAATCCCGCACGGCGTCTGAGCTGGTCGACAAGGGGCCTTCCTCGACGCCGGACGTCGAGGAAGGCCCCCTTGTCCACGCCGAGCGTCGAAGAGTGGTCGTTGTCGTCGGTTACCGGAGCCAACTGTGGCGAAGGACTCAGACCGAGCGCCGGGACCCCGCCCATCGCCATTCGGTCCGAGTGCGAGGATGAGGGCCGGCAGTGTCGCCGGGCCCGCCCTCGCCCTTGCGGAAGGATCTTCAAGACCGTGGCTGACGCACCGATCATCCGGATTCCCGATGAGATCAAGCCCGCCGATGGACGCTTCGGCTGCGGCCCGTCCAAGGTCCGCCCGGAGGCGGTGTCCGCCCTCGCCGAGGTCGCGACCACCTACCTCGGCACCTCGCACCGGCAGAAGACGGTGCGTGACCAGGTTGCCCGTCTGCGCTCCGGCATCGCCGAGTTCTTCTCGCTGCCCCAGGGCTACGAGGTGGTCATCGGCAACGGCGGCACCACCGCGTTCTGGGAGGTCGCCACCTTCGGCCTGATTCGCGACCGGGCCCAGTTCGCCAGCTTCGGCGAGTTCGGCGCCAAGTTCGCCAAGTCGGTCAAGGACGCCCCGTTCCTGGGTGAGCCGACCGTCCGCAAGTCCGACGCGGGCAGCGCGCCGACCCTGGTCGCCGAGTCCGGCGTGGACGCGTACGCGACGCCGCAGAACGAGACCTCGACCGGTGTGGCCGTCCCGATCAGCCGGGTGGCCGGTGCCGACGAGGGCGCGCTGCTGCTTGTCGACGCGACCTCCGGCGCGGGTGGCCTGGAGGTCAACGTCGGTGAGACCGACGTCTACTACTTCGCCCCGCAGAAGTGCTTCGGCTCCGACGGCGGTCTGTGGCTGGCTCTGATGTCCCCGGCCGCACTGGACCGGGCCGCCGAGATCAAGGCGTCCGGGCGCTACATCCCCGCCTTCCTCGACCTGGTCACCGCTATCGACAACTCGCGGCTGGAGCAGACCTACAACACCCCGGCGCTGGCCACGATCTTCCTGGCCGCCGAGCAGACCGACTGGATGAACGCGCAGGGCGGCCTGTCCTGGGCGGCGAAGCGCACCGCCGAGAGCGCCGCAGCGGTCTACGGCTGGGCCGAGCAGTCCAGCGTGGCCACCCCGTTCGTCACCGACCCGGCGCTGCGCTCCAACGTGGTCGCCACCATCGACTTCGCCGACGGGGTGGATGCCACGGCGATCGCCAAGGCGCTGCGCGCCAACGGCATCGTGGACACGGAGCCCTACCGCAAGCTCGGTCGCAACCAGCTGCGGGTGGCGCTGTTCCCGGCCGTCGAGCCGGCCGATGTCGAGGCGCTCACCGCGTCCATCGACTACGTGGTCGAGCGACTCTGACGTTCGTCACGGTCGGTGTCCGTTGGAGCCTCCACGGACACCGACCGTGATCATCGCCGCAGCTCAGTCACGACATGCGGGGTGTCGGTTCCCCCACCCCGAGACAGATGCGCGTACGGTGGTCCGAGACGCCTGGGTGGCCGACTCGTGGTGTGCGGCCAGCGAAGCGGGACGGAGGCAACGTTATGCGCCCAGTACGCTTCGTCGCCCTCTCCGAGGACGGCCAGGCACTGGTGCTCGCCGACGAGGTTGGGCGCCTCCTGGCCCTGCCCATCGACGAACGCATCGCCGGTGTGATGCACCCCGAGCCGGGTGCCCCGCCGCTCGCGGTGGCACCGAGCACCGTCGACCCGATTCCCTCACTGTCCCCCCGGGACATCCAGGCCCGCATCCGCTCCGGTGAGTCCGCGGAGGACGTCGCCCGGATCGCCGGGGTGCCGGTCGACCGCGTGCTGCGCTACGCCGGCCCGGTGTTGCAGGAGCGGGCGATGCTCGCCCAGCACGCCCGGCGCACCCGACTCAAGGGCGCGGAGAAGCCCACCCCGCTCGCCGAGGTGGTCAACGGCCGGCTGAGCCAGCACGGCATCGACACCGAGAAGATCTCCTGGGACGCGTACCGGCGCGACGACGGCACCTGGCGGATCATCGCCACCTGGCCGTCGGGCAAGGCCACCGCGCAGGCCATCTGGGACATGGACAAGGCCCGACAGGTGGTCACGCCGCACGACGACATGGCGCAGTACCTGTGCGCCGAGCGGCCCACGCCGATCCTCGGCCAGGAGCCGGCACCGGAGCGCGGCGGGCACGGCCTGCCGGGTCCGTCGCGCGGCGAGCCGAGTCGTGGCGGGCACGGTCTGCCGGCGGCGTCCGAGCACCCGCGCCCTGGCCGTGATCCGATCCGGGCCGGCCGTGACGCCCTGCTCGCCTCCCTGGACCGTCCGCTCGGCGGTTCGTCGGGTCGCGGGCTGGAACCGCGTACCCCGGCTGCCCTGGCCGGGTCGGACGCGCCCCGGCAGCGGCCGGTCGGTGGGGGTGCCGCCGCGCTGCTCGGCGGTGGCCAGGGCTCGGCCTTCGACGACGATTCGGACGCGCCCAAGGAGGTGCCGGCCGTGCCGTCGCTGGCGGTGCTGCGGCCCCGCCGCACCGGCGCTGCGGCGGCCACCGGCGGCGAGTCCACCGACGCCAACGGCAAGCCACGCAAGAGGCTGCCGAGCTGGGACGACGTGCTCTTCGGCAGCGGCCCGGCCGCCCGCGAATCTTCCTGACGCCTCGCGTTGTGGGGGGGGGGGGGGTTGAGCCCCCACCCCCCCCGGGGAACCACAGCCCCCCCGGCGGGGAGGGTCG
>NZ_JBEZEH010000106.1:0-23441 GCF_040648775.1 Micromonospora sp. NPDC049089 | reverse complement strand
GCTGGCCGGACACGCCGGAGTCGCCGCCCGAGCAGGCCCTCGGCGTCCCGGAGGGCGCAGCCACCGCCACGGGCGTCGGCTCCACCTGGTCGCCTGACCACAGTTCCGCGTGGTCGGGGCTCAACCGGCCAGCCGCGTCGGCGGGCGGCACCCCCGGTGACCGGGTCGCCCTGCTGGACGCCCTGGCCGCGATCGGTGACGTTCCGGCGCCGGCCGGTGCACTGCTGCTAGTGGACCTGCACGGCACCGAGGGGTTCGGCCCGACGGCCCGGGAGGACGTGCTGGCCGAGGCGGTGCACCGGGCCCGTGCGGTCATCGCCCCCGACGACCTGGTCACCGGCTGCACGGCAACCGGCTTCGCTGTGGTCACGGCCGCCGGCCCGGTGCTGGCGTACGCGCTGGGCACCCGACTGTTGAGCGCGCTCGACCCGCCCTACCGGCTGGCCGGTGCGATGCTGCGCGTGCAGACGAGCATCGGGTTGGCCGAGGTGAGCGGCGCCGGGCCGGCGGACGTGCTCCGGCAGGCCGAGCTGGCCCGGCGACGGGCCGTGCAACTGGGCCGGGACCGGGTGGAGTGGTACGACGCGTTCCTGGAGGAACAGTTGGTGCGCCGGCTCGACCTGGAACGCGAGCTGCCCGGTGCGGTGGCGCGCGGGGAGCTGGACCTCGTCTACCAGCCGGTGGTCGACCTGGCCGACGGGCAGCCGGTGGGCGCTGAGGCGCTGCTGCGGTGGCGCAGCCCGGTGCTCGGCACTGTGCTCCCGGCCGAGTTGCTGCCGGTCGCCGAGGACCTGGACCTGGTCGGCGAGTTGGAGTGGTGGGTGCTGGACCGGGCCTGCCGGCAGTTGTCCAACTGGTCGGTGGGCGTCCGGGAGCTGTGGATGGCCGTCAACGTCACCACCCGGGAGCTGACCACTCCCGACTTCGTCCAGCGGCTCGCGGCCGTGCTGGCCGCGTACGGGGTGCCGCCGGAGCGACTGGTGGTGGAGGTGAGCGAGCCGAGGGTCGCCGGTGACCTGTCGACGGTGGTGGCTCGGCTGGCCGGGCTGCGCTCGCTGGGCGTACGCACCGCGTTGGACGACTTCCGGGCCGAGCACGCCTCGCTGGCCCAGCTTCGCCGCCTGCCGATCGACCTGCTCAAGGTGGGCCCGGAGTTGGTGGGCGCACGGCCGGACGGGCAACCGCCGTTGATCGACGTGGTGGTCAACGTGGGCGAGCGGTTGGGCGTCGAGATCGTCGCCGAGGAGTTGGAGTCGTCGACGGAGGTCGAGGGCGCGCGCCGGGGCGGTTGCCGGTACGGGCAGGGGTTCGCGCTGTCCCGGCCGGCGACTGCCGAGCGGGTCGAGGCGTACTTCGAGGAATTCCCCTCAGCGTCCCGCTGAACCGGTTCATCTCCCTCGCGGCGGTGCGGTGCTGCCACGCGGCGTGAGGTGAGGTGTCTCGTCCTGCACCCGTCCGGCCGGTTGCCCGGCGACGACGGCGAGCAGTTGCCGGGCGGCGTGCGCGCCGTACGCCGGGATGTCCCGGCCCAGCGCGGTCAGCGGCGGGTGCACCAGCCGACACAGCGGCGAGTCGTCCCAGGCCACGATGGACAGGTCGCCGGGCACGGTAAGGCCCATCTCCTGAGCGACGGAGAGGCCGGCGATGGCCATCACGTCGTTGTCGTAGACGACAGCTGTGGGCCGGCCGGCCGAACTGAGCAACCGGCGGGTGGCCCGGCCGCCCTCCTCGCCGGTGTAGTCGGACCAGACGGTGACCGCGTCGACCAGACCGAGCCGCTGGCAGACCGCCGCGAAGGCGTCGGTGCGGATCTCGGTGTGCCGCAGCTCGGGCAGACCGGCGACCCGGGCGATCCGGCGATGCCCGAGCGCGGCCAGGTACTCCACCGTCTCGCTCAGCGCGGCGGCGTCGTCGGACCAGAGACTCGCCAGCTCACCGGTGCCGCCGGGACCGCCGATCACCACCGCCGGCAGTTGCAGCTGTTCGAGTGCGGGGATGCGACGGTCGTCGGTGCGCAGGTCGCAGACGAGCACCCCGTCCACCCGTCGTTCGCCCCACCAACGCCGGTAGACCGCGATCTCGGCGTCCGGGTCGGCCACCACCTGGAGGGTCAGCGCGTACGAGCGGGCGGAGAGTTCGGCCTCGACGCCACTGATCAGCGCCATGAAGAACGGCTCGACGCCGAGGGTCCGCGCCGGGCGGCACAGGGCCAGGCCGACAGCACCGGCGGTGGCGGCCGAGAGGGCGCGGGCGGCGCTGCTGCGGCTGAAGCCGATCTCCGTGGCGATGGCGAGGATTCGCTGCCGGGTGGCCTCGGAGACGCCGGGCTGCCCGTTGAGCGCGTACGACACGGCGCCCTTGGACACCCCGGCGCGTTGGGCGACGTCGGCGATGGTCGGCCGCTTCACCGGCGTGCTCCTTCGCTCTCTGGCCGTTGACAGCCCCGATTCCGGACCGTAGCGTGGCTCAGCTTATCCGGTTCAGTTGGCATCTTTCGATGCGGGAAGGTGCGGTGACATCGTGAGTCGACAGGCACTCTACGACGGTTGGACGGTGCGGGCGGCCCCCGGAGCGCAGGTGCCCGAGGAGGTCGCCGGTCGGTCGGTGCCGGCGACAGTGCCGGGCTGCGTGCACACCGATCTGCTCGACGCCGGGCTGATCCCCGACCCGTACCTCGACGACAACGAGGTGGCGCTGGCCTGGATCGGGCGCACCGACTGGGTCTACCAGACCACATTCGTCCACCGGGCGGGCGACGAGGAGCGCGTCGACCTGGTCTGCGCCGGCCTGGACACCGTCGCCACGCTCACCGTCAACGGGGTGGAGGTCGGCCGGACCGCGAACATGCACCGCGGCTACCGGTTCGACGTGCGACCGCTGCTGCGCGACGGCAACAACGACCTGGTCGTCACGTTCGACTCCGCGTACCGCTACGCCGAGGCACAGCAGGAACGGCTCGGCGACCGGCCGAACGCCTACCCGGAGCCCTTCCACTTCATCCGCAAGATGGCCTGCAACTTCGGCTGGGACTGGGGGCCGACACTGGTCACCGCCGGCATCTGGCAGGAGATCAGCCTGCACGCCTGGTCGACCGCTCGACTGGCCACCGTCCGTCCGCTGATCACCATGGACGGTCGCGACGGCCGGGTGGAGGTGCACGTCGAGGTCGAGCGTGTCGCGGACGTCCCGCTGACCGTCCGCGCCGCCGTGGCCGGCGTCCGCGCCGAGGTGGTCGTCCCGGCCGGGCAGCGCACGGCCGTGCTCACCCTCACCGTCCGCGAGCCCGCGCTGTGGTGGCCCCGGGGGTACGGCGAGCAGGCCCGCCACCCGATCGCTGTGACACTGCACGCACCGGACGGCGACACAGTGGACAGCTGGTCGCACCGGATCGGCTTCCGCTCGGTACGGCTCGACACCACCCCCGACGCGCACGGCACCCCGTTCGCGTTGTCGGTCAACGACGTCCCGGTCTTCGTCCGTGGGGTCAACTGGATCCCGGACGACGCGTTCCCCACCCGGATCACCCGGGCCCGGTTGGCCGAGCGCTTCGACCAGGCGGTCGCGGCCAACGTCAACCTGTTGCGGGTCTGGGGCGGCGGCCGGTACGAGTCGGCGGACTTCTACGACCTCGCCGACGAGCGCGGCCTGCTCGTCCAGCAGGACTTCCTCTTCGCCTGCGCCGCGTACCCGGAGGAGGAGCCGTTCGGCACCGAGGTCGCCGCCGAGGCCGCCGAGCAGGTGACCCGCCTCGCGCCGTACCCGTCGCTGGTGCTCTGGACCGGCAACAACGAGAACATCTGGGGCTGGCACGACTGGGACTGGCAGCAGGCCCTCGCCGGGCGCACCTGGGGGCGCGGCTACTACCTCGACGTGCTGCCCCGGATCGTCGGCGAGCTGGACCCGACCCGCCCGTACTGGCCAGGCAGCCCCTGGTCGGGCACCGAGGCCATCCACCCCAACGACCCGGCGCACGGCACCACCCACATCTGGGACGTGTGGAACACCGACGACTACACCAGATACCGGGAGTACGTCCCGCGCTTCGTCGCCGAGTTCGGCTATCAGGCCCCACCGGCGTACGCGACGCTGCGCCGCGCGTTGAGCGACGAACCCCTGGCCCACGACTCACCGGGCATGGCGCACCACCAGAAGGCGGCCGGCGGTGACGCCAAGCTCCAGCGGGGCCTCGACGCGCACCTGCCCACCCCGGCGGACTTCGACGACTGGCACTACCTGACGCAGCTCAACCAGGCCCGGGCGATCCAGCTCGGGGTGGAGCACTTCCGCTCCCACCGGGACATCTGCGCCGGCACCATCGTCTGGCAGCTCAACGACTGCTGGCCGGTGACCTCCTGGTCGGCCGTCGACGGCGACGGCCGCCGCAAACCCCTGTGGTACGCGCTGCGCCACGCGTACGCCGACCGGCTGCTCACCGTGCAACCCCGCGACGGCGGCCTGGCCCTGGTGGCGGTCAACGAGACCGCCGAGGCGTGGGCCGTATCGGCCGCGGTCACCCGGTTCACGCTCACCGGGGAGCCGAGGGCGAAGACCTCGGTCGACCTCGACGTCCCGGCGTGCTCCTCGGTGGTGCTGCCGTTGCCGGCGGACCTGGCGCGGCCGGAGGATGTCCGGCGCGAGTTGCTGGTCGCGGAGTCCGGTGGCACCGCGGAGCGCGCGCTGTGGTTCTTCGCCGAGGACAGGGAGGTGGACTGGCCGGCGGCGGCCTGGGACGCGACGGTCGAGCCGGTCGACGGTGGGCAGCGGGTCCGGGTCACGGCCCGCACGGTGCTGCGCGACCTGACGCTCTTCCCGGACCGGCTGGACGCGTCGGCCACTGTGGACACGGCCCTGGTCACGCTGCTGCCCGGCGAGTCGACGACGTTCACCGTGCACGTGGATCGGTCGCTGGATCCCGCCGCACTGACCGCACGCCCGGTACTGCGCTGCGTCAACGACATCGCGTCGAGTCAGCTCACGGCCCCATGATAAGGCTCGAACGATGAAGTAGTGGGCTTCCACGGCTGCGGAGGCCGCTGCTTCCTGATGTCGGGTTGCGTGGCCGCTGGGTGTCTCTGGTGCCGGGTGCCTGAGGTGGCCGGGAGGTAAGGGCTCGTCGATTGTCCTTTGCTCTGCACCCGCGGATGCGACGGCTACGGTCTGCGACTGGTGCTTATCGGGGTGCAGAGCAAAGGGGGCGGGGGTGGCCTGTGCCCCCTCACCACTCGAAGGGGTCCTCGAACTGCTCCAGGATGGCCCGAAGCCGGTCCGCGACCTGCGCGCCACGAGCGGACATCGATGAGCCTCGCCATCCTGGTGGCCCGAGAGCGGCTCCTCGGGCTGCTGCCCGGCCGGGCCGACCGGGTGGCGGTGCACCGCTCGCCGCGCCGGGACCTGCTGGCCGGGCTCACCGTGGCGGGTGCGGGCAGAGCAGCCGCCCCGCTACGGCAGTATCTACCGCGATCATGATTGCCGCTCGCCAGTGCGGCTCACAGACGAGGCGAAGACAGACGTCGAGCCCAGGAAGTAATCGGGGAGCCAATGATCACCGACCATGTCCGGGACGCGGCGGCGACGGCGTTCGTTTTCGGCTTCTTCGCCACCAGCTGGTTCGGTTGGGCGCAGGAGGCGCCCCCGAAGCCGTGGCGGCCGGTGCTCATCGCCGGTTCGGTTCTTTCCCTGCTCACGGCTGCCGCCGGGGCCTTGCTCGCCTGGCGTCACTGGTCGGGCGGTACGGCGTTCGACGCCGACACCAGCCCCACCTTCGGCATCGTCGTCGGCATCGAGTTCGGCGTCGCCGCGGTCGGTGCGGGGGTGCTCGCTCTGCTGCGGCGCAATGAGCTGGCCGCCCCCTGGGTCGCCCTCGTTGTGGGCGTGCACCTCTTCCCGGTTGCGGCGCTGATCGACTACCCGTTGATCTACTTGGTCGCCGCACTCGTCACCGTGGTGGCCGTCGCGGCGGTGCCGGTGGCCCGGGCGCGCGCCGTGGCGGTGAGCGCGGTGGTCGGGCTCGGCACCGGTGGTGTGCTCCTGGTCGCCGAGGTGTCCTCGCTGCTCATCGCCCTGTTGGGCTACTGAGGCCGGTCGCCGTCACACCGGGGTGACATCGCCGGCGCTGGCCCGTCGGTTGGCACCCGTGACCGGCGGGCCTGAAGGTCTTCCTCCAGGCCCGCCGCTGGTCAGGACGTGTTGTCGGTCAGGCGCTGGCGGCGGCGAGCACCTGGCCGACCAGGGTGCCCGAGGTGCCCGAACGCTCGTACTCGGGCCGGTTCAGGCTGCCACCCATCAGCGGCGCCGGGTTGCGGTGCACGGCCGGGCTGTCCGAGCTGACCAGGGCCGCGAAGTGGTACTCGTCGGCGCCGGTCGCCTCGACGATCCGGGCGATGTTGCGCGGCGTGATGCCACCGCCCGGCATGACGACGATCCGGCCGGCGGCCCGGCGCACCAGGTCGGCGATGAGCGGAGCACCCTCCAGCACGCTGACCTCCTGACCCGAGGTGAGCACCCGGTGCACGCCCAGCTCGATCAGCTGCTCCAGCGCGGCGTGCGGGTCACGGGTCATGTCGAACGCCCGGTGGAAGGTGATGCTGGCGTCGCCCGCCGCGGCGATCAGTCGGCGGGTGGTCGGCACGTCGACGTCACCCTCGGCGGTCAACGCGCCGATCACGATGCCGTGCGCGCCGGCCGCCACGGCGGCCCGGACGTCCCGCTCCATGGCCTCGATCTCGAACGGCGAGTAGATGAAGTCGCCGGCCCGGGGACGGACGATCACGTGTACCCGGATCCGGCTGACCGCGCGCATTGTCGTCTCGATGGTGCCCAGGCTGGGGGTCAGCCCGCCGTCGAAGAGCGCGGAGCACAACTCCACCCGGTCGGCGCCGGCCTCCTCGGCGGCGACCGCTCCCTCGACGCTGTCGATGCAGATCTCGAATGTGTTCATGATTCTTCCTTTTCCGTGCGAGGCGATGCCGCTTCGGTCCGAGACGATGCTGTGGCCCGGTCGATGACGGCCGTGACGGCACCGACGGGTACGCCGCCGCCGAGCACCGGCACCTGGCGCAGCGCGTCGGCTCCACCCACCGGTACGCCCACGGCGTCGAGGGCGGCGAGGGCGATTGCGGTGGTGGCTCGGGGCGAACCGTCGATCGCCTTCACCGCCACCGCGTGACCATCCGGTGCGGCCACCGCGAGCACGCCTTCGGCCCCACCCTTGGCGAGGACGCCGGGCAGCGCCCGCATCAGGTCGGTGTTCGGGTGCCCGTTCCAGCCGCCGACGTACTCCGGGTGTTGGCGCATGGCCTGCGCGACCAGCGCCTCGTCGCTGCCGGCGGGCGCGGTGACCAACGCCTGGAAGGTGCGGGCCAGGCCGGTCAGCGACAGGCCGAACAGCGGTGCACCGCAGCCGTCGACAGCGTGGTGCGCGACCGGCGTGCCGGCCAGCCGGGCGACGGCGGCGGCGGTTTCCCGCTGGAGCGGGTGGTCGGGGTCGAGGTAGTCGTGGGTGCTCCAGGACCTGGCGACGCAGGCGACGAGCATCGCGGCGTGCTTGCCGGAGCAGTTCATCCGGATCCGGTCGCGCTGTCCGCCGGCGCGGATCAGCCGGTCCCGGGTCGGTTCGTCCTCCGGCCAGTCCACCGGGCAGCCGAGCGCGTCCTCGGTCAGGCCGGCCCCGGCCAGCATCGCCCGAACCACATCGACGTGCCGGTCGTCGCCGGTGTGACTGCCGGCGGCGACGGCCAGTGCCGGGCCGGTCAGCTCGTCGCCAGCAGCGATCCGGCAGGCCAGTGCCTGCACCGGCTTGAGGGTGGAGCGGGGCAGCACCGGCTCGTCGGGTACGCCGGCGGCGAGGGCGACCGCCCCGTCCGGGGCGAGCACCACGACGCTGCCGTAGTGCCGGCTCTCCACGAAGCCGTTGCGCACGACCCGGGCCAGTTCGGCGTAGCGGAAGATGCTCACCGGGGGGTGTTCCCTTCGAGGAGTGGCGGGGGCAGTTCGGCGGCCCGCCGGCCGCGCCGTCCGCCGAAGCGGCCGTTACGGGCCTGGAGTACGCGGGCGAACTTCGACAGCGAGGCGTTGACCACCAGGTAGATCAGCGCCACCACCAGGAATGTCTGGATCAGCAGGTGGGTGTACGAGGAGAGCACCTGCCCGCTGTAGAGCAGCTCGGTGTAGCTGACCACGAAGCCGAGCGAGGTGTCCTTGAGCAGCCCGACCAGCTGGCTGACCAGGGACGGGGCGAGTTGGAGCAGCGCCTGCGGCAGGACCACCAGTGCCATCACCTGCCCGCGGCGCAGCCCGACCGCGAGGCCGGCCTCGGTCTGCCCCCGGTCCAGCGCCAGGATGCCGGACCGGAAGATCTCCGCGAACGCCGCCGAGTTGGAGACCACCAGCGGCACCACGAGCTTCCAGAACAGCGGGAAGTTCAGCCCGTACTGCGGCAGCGCGAACAGCGTCACGTAGATCAGCAGCAGGGTGGGGACGGTCCGGAAGATCTCCACGTACGCGCCGGCCAGCCAGCGCAGCGGTCGATGTGTCGACAGCCGGCCGAGCGCCAGCAACAGCCCGAGCGCGGCGCTCAGCACGGCGGTCGCGGCGGCGGCGCGCACCGTGGCCCACAGGCCGTTGAGCAGGTACCGCCAGATGGGCCAGGTGGTGAACGGCTCCCACCGGGCGGCGGCCAACTCGCCGTGGCTGGCGAACTGGTAGACCGCCGCGACCAGGGCACCGGCCAGGACGACGGCGCCCAGCACTGTGGCGATCCGGATCCGCCGTTGGGCGCGCGGGCCGGGTTCGTCGAAGAGGATCTGTTGCGTCTTGTTCATCGGACGATCGCCAGCCTTCGTTCGAGCAGGCCGGTGACCTGACCGATGATCAGCGCCAGCAGCATGTAGGCGAGACCCGCGCCGGTGAAGACAGCGATCGGTTGAGCCTCGACCAGGTTCACGGTGTTGGCCGCCTGGGTCAGCTCGACCACGCCGACGGCGGCGGCCAGCGAGGTGTTCATCAGCAGCGCGATGCAGATGTTGCCGATCGGCTGGATCACCGCCCGGAGTCCCTGCGGCAGGATCACGTGCCGCAGGGACTGGCCGAAGGTGAGCCCGATGGCTCGGGCCGCCTCAGCCTGGCCCACACCGACCGTGTTGATCCCGGCTCGGATCGCCTCGGCCAGATACGCCCCCTCGTACACCGCGATGACGATCGCGGCGGACGTGAACAGCGGGAACGTGATGCCGATCGTCGGCAGCGCAAACACGAAGAGCACCAGTAGCGCCAGCAGCGGCAGGTTCTGGAACACCTCCACGTACGCGGTGCCGATGGCGCGCAGCAGCGGGACGGGGGCGATCCGCAGAGTGGCCACGACGATGCCCAGCAGCATCGCGCCGACGGTGGTCACGACGGTCAGTTCGACCGTCGTGACCAGGCCGTGGCCAAGCTCGCTCAGGTGGGCGGTGAGGGCTTCCATCGGTACGAGAGGCTGCTCAGGAGCCGTCGGCGGAACCGAGGGCGGGCGGGGTGGGTGCCCCACCCTCCACCACCGAGCCGAGGGTGCCTTCCCAGACCTTCGCCCACGTGCCGTCGGCCTGGATCTTCTTCAGCCAGTTGTTGACGAACTCCTTGAACTGCGCGTCCTCCTTGTTGAGGCCGATGCCGTAGGCCTCGGTGGTGAACGGCTCGCCCACCACCTTCATCCCCGGGTTCGCCTTGGCGCCCGAGGCGAGCAGCGTGAAGTCCTGCACGTACGCGTCGCCGCGCTTCTGCAGCAGCGCCTGCAACGCCTGCGGGTCGGTGCCGAAGGCGATCTGCTTCGAGCCGGGGGCGGCGGTGGGCAGCGCGGTGACGGCGGGGGTGTTCGCCCCGACGATCACGGTCTTGCCGGCGAGGTCCTTGACGCTCTTGATCGAGGTGTCGTCCTTGCGGACCCCGACCGCGAGGCCGGAGGTGAGGTACGGCCCGGCGAAGGCGACCTGGGTGGCCCGCTGCGGGGTGATCGTGTACGTCTGGAAGACCGCGTCCACCGACTTGGCCTGGAGCATGGCCTCCCGGGTCTGGGTGCCGATGGTCGTCGTCTTCACCTCGGGCTTGCCGATGATGTACTTCGCCAGCAACTTCGCCATGTCGGCGTCGAAGCCCTCGATGGTGCCGCTGACCGGGTTCTGCTGGGCGAGCAGCGGCGCGTCCAGGGATCCGCCGATGTTCAGGTAGCCGCGCTTGCGGATCGCCTCCATCGTCGAACCGGCCGGGATGTCCGCGTCGGTGGCGACCGGAGCCGCGTCGTACACCGACTGAGCGACCACGCCGTCGCCGCCCAGACCGGGGTTGCCGGGCAGCGTCGGAGCGCTGCCGCCACTGTCGCCGCCGCAGCCGGCGGCGGCGAGGGCCACCGCCACCGCGGTGGCGGTGAGGGCGAGCGACCGCCGCCCGGTGAAGCTCATCTTGAGGATTGACATGACACCCTCCCGTTGGGGGCTAGTGCTGGAGGATCTTGGATAGGAAGTCGCGGGCCCGCTCGGTGCGCGGAGCTGCGAAGAAGTCGTCGGGTTCGCCGGATTCGACGATCCGGCCGTCGTCCATGAAGACCACCCGGTCGGCGGCGCGACGGGCGAAGCCCATCTCGTGGGTCACCACGATCATGGTCATCCCTTCGGCGGCGAGGGAGACCATCACGTCGAGCACCTCGTTGACCATTTCCGGGTCGAGGGCCGAGGTCGGCTCGTCGAAGAGCAGCACCTTCGGTTGCATCGCCAAGGCTCGGGCGATCGCGGCCCGCTGCTGCTGCCCGCCGGAGAGTTGGGCCGGGTGGTGGTCTGCCTTGTCGGCGATGCCGACGCGCTCCAGCAGGGCCAACGCCTGCTGCCGCGCCTCGGGTCGAGGGATCCGGCGGACCCGGGTGGGGCCGAGGGTGATGTTGTCCAGCACCGTCTTGTGGCCGAAGAGGTTGAACGACTGGAAGACCATGCCGACGTCGGCGCGCAGCCGGGCCAGCGCGCGACCCTCGGCGGGCAGCGGCTCACCGTCGATCTCGACGCTGCCCTGCCCGATGGTCTCCAACCGGTTGAGGCAGCGGCACAGTGTCGACTTGCCGGAGCCGGAGGGCCCCACCACGACGACCACCTCGCCGGCGGCCACCGTGAGGTCGATGTCCTTGAGCACGTGCAGCGGACCGAACCACTTGTTCAGGCCGCGTACCGACACCATCGGTCGGTTCGCACCCGTCGTCTCCGGTGCCACCAGACGGCCTCACTTCCTTCGACTACAAAACTAAGTCAGCTTCATATCGAACCAACAGCGTCATCTAAAGGTAGCTAGCAAACTAAGTCAACCGGTTGCTTGAACAAACTGCGGGTGCTAAGAAGCTGACGTGACGATTGACGACGCGCCACGCGATGCCCTCCGGGGCGGCCCCCGGGAGCTACTGCGCTGGGTGGCCACCGGTGCGGCCGTCAGTCGGGCCGACCTGTCCCGCCTCTCCGGGCTCTCCCCGTCGACGGTTTCCCAGCGGGTCGAGGCGTTGATCAGCCAGGGGCTGCTGGAGGAGGCTGGTGCCGGGCGGTCCCGGGGTGGACGGCGGCCCCGTCAACTCGCCGTGCCCACCGGCGGCGCGGTGGTCGGCGCCATCGACCTCGGCGCGCATCACGCCCGCGTCGGCGCACTGGATCTCTCCGGGCGGGTGGTCCAGGCCCGCACCCTGCCGGTCCGCATCGAGGACGGCCCGGAGGCGGTGCTCGGCGCGCTACTCGCCGAGGTCGCCACGCTGGTCGGCGGCGATCCGGCGGCCGGCGGCGGCTCGGCGCCAGGTGCGCTCCGCGGCGTCGGCATCGGGATCCCCGGCCCGGTGCAGCACTCCACCGGGCGGATCGTCAGCCCGTCGCGGATGCCCGGCTGGAACGGCTTCGACGTCGCCGCGTTCTGCGCCGGTCGCGTCGACGTGCCGGTCGTCGTGGACAACGACGCCAACCTGATGGCACTCGGCGCGCACCGCACCGCGCATTCCGAGTTGGACCACGCCGTCTACATCAAGGCTGGCACCGGAATCGGCTCCGGTGTGATCTCCAGTGGACGGTTGCACCGGGGCGCGCAAGGGTCGGCCGGGGACATCAGCCACTGCCGGGTGGTGGCCGATCCCGCGCCACCGTGCACCTGTGGAAACGCCGGCTGCCTGGAAGCCGTGGCCAGTGGTGCCGCGCTGGTCACCGCGCTCCGGGAGCAGGGCGTGCCGGTCTCCGACCTGACCGGTGTGATCCGGCTGATCGACGACGGTGACCGACAGGCCACCGCTCTCGCCCGGCAGGCCGGCCGCGCCGTCGGCGAGATCCTGGCCGTGGTGGTCAACTTCTTCAACCCGCAGGTGGTGGCCATCGGTGGTCGGCTCGCCGACTGTGAGCCGCTGCTGGCCAGTATGCGGGCCACCCTCTACGAGCGGTGCCTCCCGCTGGCCACTCAGACCCTGCTCATCGAACGGGTCGCCGCCGGCCAGGACGTCGGCATCACCGGTGCCGCCCACCTGGTGATCGACCACGTCGTAGCGGCCGCCTGACCTCGCTCACAGCGACCGCGTCGCTCACCTAGGGTGACTCGCATCTGTGTTTCATGCCGGATCTATGCGCTTTTGCGCGTGCGTCGGCACCGATCATCCTGACATTTTCCTTACAGGCAGTCACGTAGCCTTCCGGTGTTCCTCACTCACCCGTGACTGCTCCTGGAGGTTCCGACGTGCGGATCAACGGACGGCTGCTCGTGCCGATCTCGTTGGCAGCGGTGCTGGCGACCGCCGCCTGTGGCCTGTCGGCACCGGCGTCCGGGCAGGCCGAAGTCCCACGTTCCGGCCCGAGTACGCAGAGCTCAGCGCCGAGCCTCGACGACACGCCGACCTCCAGCCCGACCCCGGACATCCCGACCGACGCGCAGGTCCCCACCAGGGCCGCCGGCACCTTCACCACCGCCACCGGCAACGGTCGCGTGATCGGCAAGGGCAAGAAGCGGGTGCGCTACAGCGTCTCGGTGGAGAAGGGCATCGCCTGGGGTGAGATCCCCGCCTGGAAGCCGGCCCGGTTCGCCGCGAGCATCGAGCAGGTGTTGGCCGCACCGAACGGATGGGCCACGTCGGCGCAGCACCCGGTCACCAACGCGGCGGTGAACCTGAACCGGGCGTCGTGGTCCTTCCAGCGGGTGGGCAGCTCGACTGTCGACGTCGACGTGCGGCTCGCGACACCGAGGACAGTGGACAGGCTCTGCGGCGCGAGCGGCGTCGACACCGAGGGGGTCTACTCCTGCAAGTACGGCAAGACCATCATGATCAACCTGCGGCGGTGGCTCCAGGGGTCACCGGGATACCCGGTCAGCATCGACGAGTACCACGCCGGCGTGATCAATCACGAGTTCGGCCACTTCCTCGGCTTCGCCCACATGAAGTGTGGCGGTCGCGGCAAACCGGCCCCGGTCATGATGACCCAGACGATGGGCCTGGGCGGGTGCGTGCCCAACGTCAAGCCGTTCGTCGGCAACGGCCAGTTCGTCAGCGGACCGTGGGCGCCGTCCTGACCTGGTGAATCCCCGCCCCAGCCGCAACGTTGATCGACGCTCGACCGGTCATGTCGGGTGAAAGGTCTGAGGTACGGGGCTCACCGGGTTCGGATCATTCCACCGACTGGCTGCCAACTGCAGAGTTGCTGTCCCTCGCCGTCGGCGTATCGAACTCTGGGCTGTCCTGGGACGAAATGGCGGTGGAGACGAGGCTGGCCGCGACCGGCTGCACGGGCGCGACGTCTTCGGGCGTACGCAGGCGCGGCGGGGCGGGCATCCACGGCTTCAAGTTCTGGATGATCTGCTCGTAGAAGTCGTCGATCGCTTGTAATACAGAATCGATGAAGGCGCCCCGTCCGCTGCCACGCTTCGTTCCCGCCGCCGTGCTCTGGGCGACCCGGAACGCCCGAAGCTCGCGGGTGGGGTCGACGATCAGCGTCGTGGGCTCGGTGCGGACCTGGCGCAGGAGATCAGTCGCACCACCGCCTCGGGCATGCATGACGAACGCCTCGATGCGGACCGTCTCCGGCGCGTCCCTCAGTTGGCGAATCAACCAGTTCACCCTCGTGGTCGGTCTGCCGGTACGAGGGGCGTCGACATCGACATGGCAGACGATCTGCCCGGCCCGCAGGTCGGCCATGACCTGGAGAGGGCCGACCGCGCCTGGAATCCTGATGCTGCCGGTCAGGGTTCCGGTAGTGCAGAGTTGGTTGACCAGCGCCTGAGTGCGCGCGGCCGGATCGCTAAGATCGCGGCGGCTCAGCGCAGGGGTGACATCAGTGCCCAACTGTCGTCCGAGACGCAGGCAGGCGTAACGGATCAGGGCGTCGAAGCGCCCGACCACGTCCGCCGCTCCGCTGTCACTGGCCCGCAGCGTTCCGGCTGACACTCCGTCGCGCACCTGCACCCAGGCCGGCCCCATGTCGCTGAATTCCAGCGCGCCTGAACGGGGATGCTCGAGATACCTGATCAGCTCGCCCAGGATCCACGCCTGGTCCGGATCAGCGACGCCGCGGTATTCCTTCTGGATCACCGCTTGGGTCAGGATCTCCGTCCAGGGCAGGTGGTACAGGGCGACCTTGCGCAACTTCCGGCGATCGATCGCGGTCGGATGCTGACCCGGAACGGGGGCGATTTCATTGGAGATCGTGATAAGGGCGTCGAAGCCCTGCTCCCGGGCGATATCCAGGTATGCCTCCAACTGCTCGGTCTTCAGCGCGTTACTGCCGGTCTTTACCTCCACCAGCGCCGTCCACTGCCGCTGTCCTCGCGTGACACGGATAAGACCGTCCGGAAAGAGCTGCTGGTTTCCGAGCTTGAACGGGACTTCGATGAAGGTCTGCACCGATCCGGCCGGTGCGCCGAGGGATTGGGTCAGCGCACGCCCGAACTCCCGGACCGCGCTCATCACCGCCAGCAGGGCGGAGGTCGCTCGACGCTCTTGTTCCTCCGCGCCGTTGATGCCCGACGTAGGGATCAGTCGGGCAGCGAGCCAGGTCTCCTCAGACATGCAAGTGACTCCTCGTAAAGGCGGTGGTACGAGAAGTTACTCGCGATCCGGCGCGGAAAGCGGCGTGACCGTCGGCGCGTACGAACGGAAAGAGTTGCCCAATTGGATGTCGGGGGATCCGCGTGGCCGATTCCGCTTGCCGGTCGGAGACCTAGGCGTCAGCAGTTTGGTCTGTGTCTGCGCTTCTGTCCGGTAACTGACTGCGGGTTGGTTTGCTGGCGCGATCGGGGATCAAGGCGTTGGGGTTCGCGCCAGCAGCCGGAGCTGGAGCGTAGACGGGTCAGCCCTCTTAATCTTGCCGTTCTCTCGGTCGCAGTTGTCCAGTGTCGGCTCACACTCG
Source organism: Micromonospora sp. NPDC049089 (assembly GCF_040648775.1). Taxonomy (NCBI): domain Bacteria; kingdom Bacillati; phylum Actinomycetota; class Actinomycetes; order Micromonosporales; family Micromonosporaceae; genus Micromonospora; species Micromonospora sp. NPDC049089. The sequence goes on along the minus strand of NZ_JBEZEH010000106.1, from coordinate 8,073 downwards.
GTTGGCCAGCGCTACGGCATCGGCGAGCAGTGCGTCTAGGTCGTCGTCGGCAATGGCGTCATTGCCCAAGATGGCTAGGATCACCAGCCCCTGGACGCGGCCGGCCATCTGCGGATCGATGGCTGTCTCGACATCGGGATCCACGGCCGCCCGGATCAGCGTCTCGGCGGCATTGGCGTCGATTTCTGGCGCGCCGGCCGGAGCTGCCGCTCGTATGTCGGCCACGAACCGCATGATCTCTCCGGGAGGCGTCCGTTCGTCGAAGCGTCGGTTGACCGCAAAGTAGAAGACGGCACCGAGGAGGGTTGGGAAGCCGTCCCAGCCGAGCTGGTCAAGGCGGGCCTCGACTCGGTCGTTGGCCTCGTGGTCGCCTCTGACCATCGTCCGGATGTAGTCGACCATCTCAGGGCTGCTCATCAGATTGCTTCCTCTCGCGGCGCTTCTTGGCCATTCTCCAGACACCTCGGAGGCCCACCACGACTGCGCCAGCAGCCATGATGACTGATGTGGCCGGATGCTCCAACTGAGGGCGGTCAACCGGCGTTCCGGGGCTGGCGGATGCAGATGCCGTACTTCCTGTCGATCCCGAGCCCTTAAAGCTCTTTTGCAGCTCGCGAAGACCGGTGGTGATCGACTGTTCAGTCTGCTTGAGGGTGTCCTCGGAATCGTCCGCCTTCCTGACGTGCCGGCGTAGGAATGCCTCGGCTTTCCGACTGCGGCCTTCTGCTTCCTCTACCAGGCGCTCGCCGGACGGCGATGCCCTATCAACTGGGCCGGAGGACGCGGCGCCGGGGGCGATGGTGTTGACATACACGGTGATGTGTCGGGCAGCGTCGGCCAGGAGGCGGGCGTAGCGGCCAGCCTTGTCGCGGGCCACCTCGGCGTCCGCGACAGCGGCGCTCACCCGCCGGTCACTGCTACCCCGCGTTATCGCGGTCAGGTGCGTCACGGCCTGCTCCGCATCCGTCCGGGCCCGTAGCGCCGTGATGGCGGTGGCATCAAGCTTTTCGCGTACGGCGAGAAGCTGCGCGACCAGTGCGGCGATGCTGGCGCTCATCCGAGCCGGTTGAGGTAGGCCGCTGCGTGTATGGCCGTGTTGTCGAAGCGACGGCGGGTCGGTTCGGCCTCCGCGCTGGCAGCGGCAAGCGCCTGATGTACCGCTTTCACGTCGTCGTTCCGACTGCCCCGCAGCACGGCGTCCGCCATTCGGGTGGCCGCCTCCGCGTCAGAGGCTGCCTGGTCGAAAACCCGCCGCCCCTGGCGGGCGGCTTCGATGGCGGCGCGAAGAGACGCCTTGACCTCGCCAACGCTCATCGCTGTGGCCGATGCTCAGCCGAGGACGCTGATGTAGCGGCGGGCCGCCTCCGAGCTGCCCTGCACCAGGGCCATGGCTTCGGCCAGGCGCTGCTTGCTCTGTTCGCCGCGGGCGATGGCTTCGGCGATGGTCGGGTGCCCGGTGCCTGCGGAGATGGCGCGTAGCCGGGCAAGCATCTGTTCGGTGTTGTCGGCGGCGGCACGAATCTGGTTGATGGTGGCGTTGCCCTGCTCGGCGGCCTGCATCAGCGCCGCCTTGACTTCCTCGATGCTGGCCATGCCGCCTCCGTCTTCCGATCGCGCTAACGGTTCCGTTTGCGTGGTCGGACGGACACTATCCGACAGGAAGTCGGCACGCAGCCCTGCATTCACGAGTCAAGATCAGGTGCTGCCGCTACAGATGAGATGTCCGGTGTAGTGGGCGACGGTAGCTTCACGGGGTGCACGAGAACACGACGGGCGAGCCGGGGCCATGGCGGATTCTGGGCGAGCGGACGGTGTATGAGGACCGTTGGCTGCGACTTGATCTGGTCGACGTGGAGCCGCCAGGACTCGAACCCTTCGCCCACCATGTCGTTCGGCTGGATCGTGTCGCCGTCGTCGCCGTGCTCGACGAGCACGATCGAGTTCTGATGTTGCGGCGCTACCGATTCATTCCCGGTAAAACAAGCTGGGAACTGCCCGGCGGCATCGTCGAACCGGGCGAGGGGGCGGTAGCGGCGGCAAGCCGGGAAGTGGAGGAGGAAACCGGCTGGCGGCCCTCGTCTCTGACCCGTGTGGTCACCTACCAGCCGATGATCGGCATGGTCGACTCGCCACATGAAATCTTCGTTGGGCGTGGTGCCACTTATGTCGGCCCGCCAACAGACGCGGAGGAGGCCGGTCGCGTCGAGTGGGTGCCGCTGAGTGAGATGCAGGACCTGATGGCGCGCGGCGAGTTGGCGGGGTCGGGAACCTTGGTCGCCATCCTGCACGTCATTGCTGGCCTGGCGCCCAATCCGTCAAGCCCTTGATCCGATCTATCCGGCGTCGATATCGCACAGATCCGGTCAGGTTCACCAGCGAGCCGGCTTCTCGTAGATGAGAGCGGGCCTCCTCACTTTCTCCCCGGACCAAATGCGCCTGCGCGAGATCGCAGCGCATTCCCGCCGCGGCTCGCACGAAGGTGTCGTCCATCGCGACCAAAGCCGCCGACAACTCGTCGATAGACCGAGGGTCGCCCAGCAGCGCCAGCGAATGTCCCCGCCATCGGCGGAGGTGAGTTTCGTCGAGGAAAATCCCTGGCAGATTGGGGTCGCGAACTCCTGTGACGCCTGAGAGATGTCGGCTCGCTCGGTCAAGGGAGTGGCGGCAGTTGTCCGGGCGTCGGCTGAGCGCCCACAGCTCTGCTTCGGCGGCGGCCAACCAGGACGACAGTCGAGGCGACAACCGACTTCCTCCGCAGGCCTGTGCTTCCTGCACGAGCTGCGCCCCCAGCTCCGGTCGACCGGCATCGGCCAAGACGTATGCCTGCTCGTCCATGGCGTGAGCGAGGTGAAGCGGGTCGTCAGCCTCCCGTGCGGCGCTCTTCGCCAGTTCGTAGTGCCGCCAGGCGCGATCCGCCGCTCCGACATCGAGGGCCTGCCATGCCGCGAGCGATGCGGCTTCTGCCAGAGCGCGTGCGAGCGGTTGCCTGGCAGATGGCAGCACGGCAAATGACAGGCTCTCCTGAAGACGGGACAGATGGCTCTGCATCTGGTCGACAAACTGCGCCGCCCCGAGCTGACGGTCAATGGTGCGGAGAAGTTCCGTCTGATGCCGAAGGGTGTGCACCATTGATTGACCGACCGAGTGCGAGGCGTCGAGTCGTTCGACCAGTCGTGCGTAACCGTTCCCGTCGTCGTCAACGGGCACGCTATCGGAAAATAGTTCGTCATCGGTCGTGCCGAGGAGGCTCCGCAGGATGGCCGCGTAACTGCTTGAGATCTTCCGTCGGCCGTTTTCCCATTCGGAGACGTATACCCCAAGGCTGTTCGTGGAAGCGATCATTACCATGCGTCGGCGGGCATACTGCTCGATCTCATGGACCAACCTTGCCTGGGACCAACCCCTGGCAAGGCGAGCGCGACGCAAGTGATTTGCCATAGCCCTCTGCCGATCGATGCTGGTGGGTTCAGCTTGCCGTAACCGTGTCCCTATTCCAAGTGGCAGCGGTTAACAGCAGCGGGTTAACCCCTGTTGTCTATCGCAGTCCTATGACACCCGGTCTGCTTTGGGCAGCACTCCGCTGCTGTACGGCTGAACAGGCTACGGCGATGGGGTGGGCGACGCCTTAGCGATGCTGCTCGGGCGACGTCGCGTCCAGGGTCACCTGCCGAGGAGGCACTTTCGTGCGCGCGTTTCTCCGTCATCTCCGGGCCGAGCCACCCCGGCCGGTGCCCTATCGGGCGGCCAACTACGTACCCCTGAAGCCCTGGCAGGTCCGTGACCGCACCTTCACCAGGCGCGGCCGGCGTGGCGTGGACGCCGTGGAGGTCGCCGAGTTCCTCGACCGGGTCGCCCACGATCTCGCCGAGGTGTACGCGGCGCTGGGCAGCAGCCGCCGGGAGACCGAGCGGATCAAGGATGCGCTGAGGTGCTGGCAGTCCCAGCGGGCCGGCGAGGACCTGGCGGCCCGCCGATGAGCGCCCGGTGGGTGGCGCACCTGCCGTTCACCGCTGCCGACCTGCCGGCAGCCCAGCACTTCGCCGGCACCCTGGCCCGCTCGCTGAGCTTCCTCACCGAAGTGGACGCTGGTGAGACCACCGTGTCCGCCGAGGACGCTCAGGGCGTACGCCATCGGGTGTTCTGCGACCTTCCGCTCGACGGCGGCCGGCGGTGCGTGCGGCGGGTGGAACACGACGGTGACTGCGCGGCCAGGTGGTGTCGGTGACCACCGTGCCCGTCGTCGTCTGCCCGGACTGCGACGGGATGACCTTCACGCTGGAACCGTGCCGGTGCACCACCTACGGCGACCGGTTCCTCGCCGACGCCGACGCCGACGCCGACGTGCTCGGGCCGCGCCGGGAGGCGTACCGGAGCTGCGAGCAGTGTCGCGGCGCGGGCACCGTCGCGTACCCCTGCTATCGCTGCGGGCGGCGCGGCCGGCGGCGGGCGCAGCTTGTGGTCACCGTCGTGAACCTGGACACCGGCGCTGTCGCGTCCCACCAGGTCGTGCCCGGCGGCCTCGACCCCCACCCCGACCCGGCGGGCCACTGGGTGGTCGACCTTGCTTCCCGGGTACGCGAACTCGCCGCGACCGTCGGCGCGGTGCTGGACGAGGCCGACGGGCCTTCGCTGTGGCTGGACCGGCAGTGGCGGCCCGAGCTGCCCGCAGCGGTTCGGCACGAGCTGGAGGCCCACGCCATCCTGCGAGCCGATCACGCCCCCTGGCGGCTGATGCTGGGCCGATCCACCGCCCCGGCGACCGTCGACCCGGCCGCACGGCTGGCCCGGCTGTGCGCGCTGGCCGACCTGCTGCTGCTCGACCTGGTTGTCGAGGTCCGCCGGCAGGGCGTGAGCTTTTGCTGGGCCATTCGATACGAGGTGCCCGGCTCACCGGTGCCGCTCGCTCCGCCCGGCTGGTGCGGGGACCTGCTGGAGGTGTTGGCCTGCACCGACGTGGCCGACGCGCTTAGCGGCCTTGCCGAGCGTGGCCTGGCCGCTCCCGCCCGGCTGCTGCGCCCCGACTCGCCGCGCCCACCCGCCGCCCCGGCCGTGGACGTCGACCAACTCGAACGGCGCGTCCTCGCTGACTGCGTCGACGCGGCCCACGGCGACGAGTTGCCCGGCGCGCAGGCCCTGTGGCGCAACGGCCGCTGGTGGCACACGACTCTGCGCACTGGCGAGCCGGTGGAGACCCTCGCGGAGCAGCCCACCGGCCAGGTCGTCCGCCGTGTGCGGGTGCCGGTGAGCCGCGGCTACGAACCACCCGACCCGCCCTGGCTGGGTGAACCCGTCCATTGGCGGCCCTGCCCGGACTGCCGACCCCACAGCCGGCTACGCGCCTGCGACTGCCGGCTCGGCGGTCGCGCGGCCGACCCCGACTGCCCGCACTGCTGCGGCGCCGGCCTGCGCCCATCCGCGTTGCACTGCTTCACCTGCGGCGACAACCAGCGGCTGCATCAGACCGTGCTGGTCACCGTCACCGACCTGCGGCACCGGGTTATGCACCTGGCCTGGCAGGCCGGTACGCCCGAAGTGGCTCCGCTGGTCGCCACCCAACCGGGTGGCAAGCCGGTCGTTCAGCTTCCGGACCGATACCGGCTCGGCTCCTGGGCGGCCGTGCTCGGCGCGCGGCCCGACGACCTGGCCGATGCCGACGGCGGGCAGCAGATCAGCAAAGACCTCCGCGACGGTTGTGTAACCCTGCCCTGGGCCGGGGCTGACCCGGTCGGGGAGCACGTCCGCAGCGCAGGCCGGGGCACGGGGGCCGGCCGTCTGATCGTGGTAGCGACGCCTCCCGACGCGCCACCGCTGGCCGAGTTGCTGCGGCTCGCCCTCGGCCTTGACCTGGCCCTGGTGGTGGGCGTGTGCGACCTGCGGCACAACGCCGCAGACCCACTGCTGGCCGACGGAATGCGCTGGTCGGTCGAGATGAAGCCGCCTGACGCACCCGTCCGCCCCGACGACTTCCCCTACCAGCCGAGCCTGGCCGCCGCGCTCTCCTGGTGCGTCGAGTGCCTGACCGACGCCGTCGCCGGGGCCGCCCCAACCGACCCGAGGGCGCCCATTCCGGTGCCCTGCTCCGGGCCGCGTCATGTCGCCGATCCCGTGCAGGACCTGGTGCGCCTGGCGGCCCGGCACGCCGGGCAGGTGATCACCGTGCGCTTCACCCGCGCCGGCTGCACCGTCCACCGGCACGACGACGACGGCGTAAGCCTCCTCGCCGCTGCCCCCGACCTGCGCGATCTTCGGTTGACCTGAGCGCTGAGGGAACATATGTTCGATCACGTGGGGCGATTTGAGGTGCGCCAAGCTTCTCTGCCGGCTCCGCGTGGCCGGTGGGCCGGGCGGCCGGGAGTTGCCTCTACGATCAGGGGCATGGACCGGGTGACGGTGGAGCGGGCTGCGCTGATCGCGCTGCTGCGGCAGCCAGACCTCGGCTGGTCTGATGTCGTGCACGACATTCAAGAGGTCGGCACCGCGCTGGCAGTCCTGCGCCGGGTCGTCGGGCAGACCGACACGCTCTTTCCCGACACCCGCTCCGTCGACTCGCTGATCGAGGCCGCAGCCGGCGACCTAGCGGGCTGGCGCGCCGAGGGCATCACAGTGCGTGCCTTCTTCGACGACGACTACCCCTCCCAGCTGCGTGACATCCGCGAAATGCCGCCGGTGCTCTTCGCCCGTGGTGAGTCGCGCCCCGACGCTCGGGCCATCGCGGTGGTCGGCAGCCGTGAAGCGAGCGATCGAGGAGTCGAGATCGCCAGCTCGGTATCAGAATCGCTGGCCCGCCGTGGCGTGACGGTGGTCAGCGGACTGGCGAAGGGGATCGACACCGCGGCCCACCAGGCGGCACTCGCGGCGGGGGGCCGAACCGTCGCGGTCATCGGCACCGGAATTCGTCACCACTACCCCACGGCCAACCGCGCGCTTCAAGAGCACATCGCAGAGGTCGGACTGGTGTTGAGCCAGTTCTGGCCCGATGCCGCCCCGACAAAGCAGAGTTTCCCGATGCGAAACGCGGTGATGAGCGGCTACGCCGCTGCCACCGTGGTCATCGAAGCCGGTGAACGCAGTGGAGCCCGGATCCAGGCGCGGCTCGCTCTTCAGCACGGTCGTCCCGTGGTACTCACCAGTCAGGTGATGCGACACGACTGGGCACGCGCCTTCGCTGCCCGACCCGGCGTCCACGTCGCGCACGGGACCATGGATCTGGTGGACGCGGTCGACGCCATTCTCGACCGTTCACCGGCTGCGGCCGAGTTGGAGGGCTTTCCTGATTTCGCCAGCCTCTGACCCGTGGGCCAGGGTCCGGGAGTACGTCGAGACGCAGCGGAACTTCCTTCGAAATCCCCTGCCCACCCTTCCGTGGATCTGCCCGACGTGTCGCGGTGTCCGCACTCCCGGGTTCGACTACTGCTACCCCTGTCAGGAACACCAGACGGCGTCTGGTGGCCTGCTCGCCGACGTGGTTGCTCCAATCGCTTACTCGCCGCGTACCAGTCAGCACCACCACCACTTGCGCTTGTACAAGTCCACGCCGGGGTCGGCCCAGGCTAGGTGGAATCTGCTCGCACTGCTGTTGCTGTTCCTGCAGCGGCACCTCGACTGCGTCGCTGACCGGATGGGCGGTGCGCCGACCCACGTGGTGATCGTGCCGAGCACCAAGGGCCGGGCTCATCCGCACCCCCTGCAGAATCTGATCGGCGATCGTCTTGGACTGCCGTGGCTCGCGGCGCTGTCCAATCCCCGCCACGGATCTGAAACGCGGACGTTCCAGCGCGACTGGTTCACCGTCCAGCTTCCGGTCGAGAGCGGCAGCGTTCGGCCGCTGGTCCTGGACGACACCTGGACGACCGGTTCCCGGGCACAGTCGCTGGCGTACGCGTTAAAGAGCGCTGGCGCGTCGTCGGTGGCGGTCGTGGTGCTCGGGCGGCACATCAGGCCGGAGCATGTGGCATCCCGACCGCTGCTGAAGGCGATCGAGGATCCGATGTTCGACCCGGCTAGGTGCGCTGTAGAACGTTGATGTCGGGGTGTGCCCTCCGACCGGTAAACCCCCCATCACGTATTTAGGCG
>NZ_JBEZEH010000105.1:20465-23520 GCF_040648775.1 Micromonospora sp. NPDC049089 | reverse complement strand
ACCGGACCTAGCTGGAGTAGATCTCGAACTCGCTGAGCTGGCCGGCTGGCCAGCCGCTGTTGCCGGTGACGGTCAGCCGCAGGTACCGCTGGGTGGTCGCCGTGAAGGTCACGGTGACCGTGTTGCCGCTGGCCGGGTTGAAGCTGTAGCCGGCGGACGCCTTCAGCGTGCTGAACGTCGACCCGTTCGTGGAGCCGAGCACCGCCAGTGTCTGCGTACGCGTCTGCCAGGCCGATGAGGGTGGGAGCTTGAGCACGACCCGGGACACCGACCGGTCGGCGCCCAGGTCCACCGTCAGCGACTGCGGGAACGCGTTGTTGGCGCTCTCCCAGTAGGTGTTCGCGTTGCCGTCCACCGCGTTGGGTGCGGCGTACACGTCGGAGTGGCTGGTCTCGGTGATCGACCGTCCGGCCGCGAGGTTGCCGCTGGGCGGCGGCGTGGTCGGGGGCGGGGTGGTCGGCGGCGGGGTGGTCGGCGGCGGGGTGGTCGGCGGCGGGGTGGTCGGCGGCGGGGTGGTCGGCGGCGGGGTGGTCTGGGTGCCGCCGTACACCTCGACCTCGGAAAGTTGCGCGGCCGGCCAGCCGCTGTTGCCGGTGACGATGACCCGGATGTAGCGGCGGTCACCGGAGGGCAGCCCGATCGACACCGTGTTGCCCGAGCCGGGGGCGAAGACCCGACCGGCGGACGACGCCACTGTGGTGTACGACGAGCCGTCGGTGGAGCCGAGCACCGACAGGGTCTGGGTGCGTTGCTCCCAACCGCTGGGCAGCTTGAGAGCCACCCGGTCGACCGACCGGGACGCACCCAGGTCGATGGTCACCGACTGGGGGAAGGCGTTGTTGGCGCTCTCCCAGTACGTCGACGCGTTGCCGTCCACCACGTTGGCGGCCGTGTAGCTCTGGTTGGTGCTGGTGGCGGTCGTCGACCGGCCCAGCGCCAGGTTCCCGCTGGTCGGGGGCGGCGTGGTGGGCGGTGGGGTGGTCGGCGGCGTCGTGGTCGGGGGCGGGGTCGTGGTGGGCGGCGGCGAGGTGGGTCCGCCACCCCACTGGGGGTCCGGCCACGGGCCGCAGTACGGGGTCGGGGTGTACCAGCCGGAGTTGCCGGAGCCCTGGGTGATCTGGAAGCCACCGCCCACGCAGTTGTGCATCGGGTTGCTCTGCGCGATGTTGGTGGCCCGTACGTTCGTGAAGGACACCTGGCTGGGTGCCTGCACCTGGAGCGCGTACGTGCCGGCGCCGTCGATCCGTACGTTGGAGAGGTTGATGCCGCTGGTCTGACCCTCGATCCAGTGCAGCGCCGCGTACGAGCTGTCCAGGATGTCGGTGTCGGTGATGTTGATGGTGGCCTGCTGGAACGACTCGTTGAGGGCGGAGAACCAGATCGCCCCGACGCCGAAGTTCCAGTTGTAGTCCGAGTTGCCGTTGCGGATCAACGTGTTCCGGGCGATCGTCCAGGTGCCCCGGACCGCGGTGTCGCCCTGCACACCCGGATAGCGGTTCGCGACGTGGATGCCGCCGCCGTTGGTCAGCGAGTCGGCGGTCACGTTGTCGGTGATCTTGATGTCCCGACCGCCGTAGCTGACCAGGTGGTTCGCCAGCAGGGTCACACCGATGGTGTTGTGGGTGAACGAGTTGTTGACGTTCGGGACGCTCTGCGCCCACATCGCCAGCGCGTCGTCACCGGTGTTGCGGACGAACGTGTTCGTCACCGTCGAGTTCGTCACCCCGGTGTGGAAGTTCACCCCGTCCGCGGTCTGGTCCAGGATCCGGCTGTTGCGGATCGTGAAGTTGTCCATCGGGCCGTCCATCCACGCCCCGACCTTCGTGTTCTCCAGCCAGAGGTTGTCCACCACCGAGTTGGTCATCGCCCCGCCCAGGGCGTTGACCTGGTCGTCGTCGACCCGTTCGCGGATGTCGCCGATGATGGCGAAGTCCCGCAGCGTGACGTTGCGGCTGGGCCCGTTCGCCTCGTGCGAGCGGACCGGGCCGGTGTAGCCGCCACCGGGGACGTACTTGCCGTAGATGCCGACGGACCTGTTCCGCTCGGTGGGGTGCCGGCCGCCGAGCACCGAGTACCAGGGGCCCGCGCCGCGCAGAGTCACCCCGTCGACCACCACGTGATCCCAGAGGGTGAAGGTGCCGGTCGGGATCCAGACCGCCCGGCCCTGCGCCTTGCCGGCGTCGACAGCCGCCTGGAACTTCGCCGTCGAGTCGGTCGCGCCGCTCGGATCGGCCCCGAAGTCGGTGACCACGTCGATGACACCGGAGGGCTTGGCGATCGGCGCGACAAGCTCGAAGTCGGCCAGGTCGATGGTGAACGTGGGCGACTGCGCCGTCGAGGAGACCTGGAGCCGGATCTTCGTGCCGGCCGGCTGGGTGCTGCCGAACAGCGCCCGGGTCTCGTCGTAGAAGTGGTGCGGGTTGGTGTCACCCGGGTTGTTGTTGAACGGGTATCCGCCGTAGTACCAGCCGTACTTCGACGTCACCGGGACCGACTTCAGCAGGTTGCCGTTGGCCCGCAGGTCGATGGCGGCATCCCGGCCGGTGCCGGCCGAGTTGTCCGGCAGGCTGTAGCGGAAGGTGACAGCGTTGGCCGGGGCGGTGAGGGTGAACTCGACGTACTCACCGACGGCGTCCAGGGTGACCGCCTCCCGGCCGGACGCCTCGGACGGCAGCGTGCCGTAGCGCCGGTCCGGGCCGATCTTCGTGCCGTTGTGGGCGGCCTTCTCCGCCTCGTGCTCGATGAACGGCACAGTGGCGCCCCGGTTGGGGATGTCGAAGGGGGACAACCCCGCCGCCGAGGCCGGGGTCGCGGTGCCGGTGACCGCGAGGATGGTCACCGAGGTGGCGGCGAGCACTGTGGCGGAGATGGCGGCCAACAGTGCCCTGGTCGGGTGTCGAAGGTGGTGCGGGGTGCCGGTGGTGTGGTTGGCCATGAGCTGCGCTCTCCCTTTCGTCAGGCAGGCCAGATCCCCCCGTGTCGGTGCGGTGTCGCGCGTCCCCCCTCGGTTCTCCCTTCCTGGGTGGCGTGGTGCCGGCGGCCGGGACGGGCCGCC
>NZ_JBEZEH010000105.1:0-20455 GCF_040648775.1 Micromonospora sp. NPDC049089 | reverse complement strand
GGGGGGGGCGGGGGGGGGGCCGGGCCCGCCCCCACCACGGCGAGCAGAGTCAGGTCAGGCCGGGCCGTCCGCCCCGCGCGGCCCGTCGGTGGATTCGGCGGTACGCAGCCAGACCGCTGTGTCGGACGGCAGCAACCCGTCGTCGAGCGGCCCGCTGGCCAGCAGCCGCTCCCCCTGAGCTGGCATCGGCACCGGCGCGGCGGACAGGTTGACCAGGCAGGTGAAGCCCCCGCCACGGCTGAACGCCAACACCCCGTCCGGGGCGGGCAGCCAGGTCAGCTCGCCGTCACCGAGTGCCGGGTCGGCCTTGCGGGCCTGGATCGCCGCCCGGTACAGCTCCAGCATCGAGGCCGAGTCGCCGGTCTGCGCGCTGGCCGTCCGCTCCTTCCAGTCGGCCGGCTGCGGCAGCCAGGGCGCCGCGGCACCCTCGGGGCTGAACTCGAACGGCGGCTCGTCCCCGGCCCAGGGCAGCGGTACGCGGCAGCCGTCCCGACCGGGGTCGATCCGGCCGGACCGCTCCCACATGGGGTCCTGCCGCATCGCGTACGGGATGTCCTCGACCTCGTAGAGGCCCAGTTCCTCGCCCTGGTAGACGTAGGCGGCGCCGGGCAGCGACAGCGAGAGCAGCGCGGCGGCGCGGGCCCGGCGGGTGCCCAGCTCCAGATCGGTGGGGGTGCCCTCGCGCTTGGCGGCGAAGCTGAACCGCGTGTCAGCACGACCGTAGCGGGTGACGTGCCGGGTGACGTCGTGGTTCGAGAGCACCCAGGTGGCCGGCGCGTTGACCGGCGCGTGCGCGCTCAACGTCCCGTCGATGCTCTCCCGCAGCGCTGCCGCATCCCAGGCGCAGCCGAGGAAGTCGAAGTTGAACGCGGCGTGCAGCTCGTCCGGGCGCAGGTAGTTGGCGAACCGCTGCCGGTCCGGCAGCCACACCTCGCCGATCAGCGCCCGGTCGGCGTACTCGTCGGCGACCCGACGCCAGCCCCGGTAGATGTCGTGCACGCCGTCGAGGTCGTGGAACGGGTGCGGCTCGTCCTCGCGGACCTCGGGCAGCGTCCCGTCCTTGACCAGGAGCCCGGCCGAGTCGATCCGGATGCCGTCCACGCCCCGGTCGAACCAGAACCGCAGAATGTCCTCGAACTCCTCCCGCACCCGGGGGTGGTCCCAGTTGAAGTCCGGCTGCTGGGGGGCGAACAGGTGCAGGTACCAGTCGCCGGGGGTGCCGTCCGGGTTGGTGGTGCGGGTCCAGGTCTCGCCGCCGAACTCGCCGATCCAGTCGGTGGGTCGCTCATCGCCGTTGGGACCCCGGCCGGGCCGGAACCAGAACAGGTCCCGTTCGGGCGCGCCGGGTCCGCCGGCGAGCGCGGCCTGGAACCAGGGGTGCGCGTCGGAGCAGTGGTTGGGCACCACGTCGACGATGGTCCGGATGCCCAGCGCGTGCGCCTCCGCGATCAGCGCCTCCACCTCGGCCAGGGTGCCGAAGACCGGGTCGATGTCGCGGTAGTCGGAGACGTCGTAGCCGGCGTCCGCCATCGGCGACGGGTACCAGGGGCTGAACCAGATCGCGTCGACGCCGAGCGCGGACAGGTGGTTCAGCCGGGACCGGATGCCGGCGATGTCTCCGATGCCGTCGCCGTTACCGTCGGCGAAGCTCCGGGGATACACCTGGTAGATCACGGCTCCACGCCACCACGGACTTCTGTCAGCTGTGGACACGAGCACCTGCTTTCTGCGTCAGTACGTCGGCGGGTCCGCCGGACCTGGTCATGTGTCGGGCGAACGGTCGTTGTTCGCCGCGCGGAAGGATGCGGTGGTGGTTATCCCTTGATGCTGCCCGTGGTCAGACCGGACATGATGTTCCGTTGGAAGATCAGGAAGATGATGACCGTCGGGATCGCGGCGATGACCGACGCGGCGATCACCACGTTCATCGGTGTGCCGCCGGCGAAGGTGTAGATGCCGACGCTCACCGTCCGGGTCTCGGGCGAGGGCATGACCAGCTTCGGCCAGAGGAAGTCCTTCCACACCGCCGTCACGGCGAAGATCGAGACGACGCCGAGGATGGGACGCGACAGCGGCAGGATGATCGACCAGAGCGTACGCAGCGACGATGCCCCGTCCATGAGGGCGGCGGCCATCAACTCCTCGGGGATCGAGTCGAAGAACCGCTTCAGCAGGAAGATGTTGAACGCGTTGGCGACCATCGGCAGCCAGATGGCGAACGGCGAGTCCAGCAGGTTGATGTGCAGGATCGGCAGGTCGAGCACCGTCACGTACTGCGGCACGATGAGGACCATTGCCGGGATCATCAGCGTCGCCAGCATCAGGCCGAGGATCGCGTTGCCGAAGATCGGCCGGAGCTTGGACAACGAGTACGCCGCCGCGCTGTCGAAGACCAGTTGGAACAGCACCGCGCCGATCGCGTAGTAGAAGGTGTTGAACAGCAGTTTGGCGAGGGCCAGGTTGTTCCAGGCGTCGATGTAGTTCTGCGGCTGCGGGTCCTTCGGGAACAGCGAGGGTGGGGTCTGCGCGATCTCCTGGCCGGACTTGAGCGCGCCGGTGACCATCCAGTAGAGCGGGCCGAGGAACACGAGGGTGAACCCCGCCACGACGATGACCAGCAGCGTCCAGTAGATGACCTTGCCGCGCCCCCGGCTCAGCTGGGAGTGGGAGATGAGGGTCCGGGTTCCGGAATCCTGTGCCATTCCTCGCCGTCCTAGTCCTGTTTCGCAGTCAGCCGCACGTACACGGCGGAGAAGCCGGCCAGCACCACGAGCATGATCACGCCCAGCGCGGCGGCGCCGTTGAGGTCGTTCTGGAAGAACCCGTGCTGGTAGATGAGGTACGCCACCGAGGTCGCGGAGTCCTCCGCGCCCGCACCGTTGGCGAGGATCAGGGGCTCGATGAAGAGCTGCATGGTGGCGACGATCTGGAGCATCGCCAGGAGCGCGAGGATGAGCCGGGTCTGCGGGATCGTGACGTGCACGATCCGCCGCCAGATCCCGGCGCCGTCCAGCTCGGCGGCCTCGTAGAGCTCGCCGGGGATGTTCTGCAACGACGCCAGGTAGATGAGCACCGCACCGCCCATGTTCATCCAGGTCGACGCGACCACCATGGCCGGCATCGTCATTTCGGGCGACTGCATCCACTGCGAGGTGGGCAGGTGCAGCGCCTTGAGGATCGCGTTGAAGAGCCCGGCCTCGCTGGGGTCGTACGCGTAGAACTTGAAAAGGAACAGCGCCGAGGCCGGCGGCAGCATCACCGGCAGGTAGACCAGGATCCGCAGGTACCCCTTGGCGTGGCGGAACTCGTTGAGCAGGATCGCCACGAAGAACGGCACCACGTAGCCGAGGGCGAGCGCGAGCACCGTGAAGTAGAAGGTGTTCTGCCAGGCCGTCCAGAAGCTCGGGTCGGCGATGATGCGGGAGTAGTTGTCCCAGCCCACCCAGGTGGTCTCGCCGCGCCGGGTCCGCTGCAAGCTCATGACGATGCCGCGGATCATCGGGTACCAGGAGAAGACGACGAAGCAGAGCACCGCCCCGATCAGGAACGCGTGACCGGTCAGGTTGTCCCGTACCTTGCGGCCGAGGCTGGTGCGCTGCGGCCTCGCCGAGTACGGCGACGGCGGGCGGCCCGGTTTCCTGCGGGTCTCCGGGACGGTGGTGATCGCCAAGGCAACTCCTGGGTGAGTCGGTGACGTCGACGGCGCGGGGTGGGGAGTGTGGGGGCCGGGTCGGCGTACCGGCCCCCACACGATCGGTCAGCTCTCGGCGGCGAGGAGCTGGTTGACCTTCTCCTCGGCGGTCTTGAGCAGTGCGTCGATGTTCGAGTTCGGGTTGGTCAGCACACCCGACATCGCGGCATCGAGCACCGCGTAGACGGCCTGCGCGTTGCGCGGCTCACCCTTGATCGGAACCGGGGTCGCCTCGAAGAGCGCGAAGTTCGTCGTGTCGACGTTCGCGTTCGCCTTACGCAGCTCCAACTCCTGCTTCTGCGCGTCACTGCCGTTGGCGAAGAGCAGCGGCTGGGGCAGACCCACCGGGTAGTTCTGCGGCTTGGCCCGGACGTAGTCGAACTGGCCCTTGCCCGGGGTGAGCTTCTGGTACGCGACCCACTTCAGACCGGCCTTGACCTGCTCGGGAGAGAGGTCCTTCTTGAAGAAGTAGCCCTCGCCACCACCGAGCGTCCCCTTCGCCGCGCCGTCCTGGCCGGGAAGCGGAGCCATCGCCCAGTCCTGGAACTTGCCCTGGAACTGGCTGACGATCGCCTGGGTGGCGTCCGGCGCGCCGATGAACATGCCGACCTTGCCCGCGCCGGCGTTCGTCAGCAGGTCACCCCACTGAAGCAGCTGACGGGCGCCCATGCTGTTGTCGCCGTACCGCATGTCCTTGAGGTTCTGCAGG
This sequence comes from Micromonospora sp. NPDC049089, assembly GCF_040648775.1. Lineage (NCBI taxonomy): Bacteria > Bacillati > Actinomycetota > Actinomycetes > Micromonosporales > Micromonosporaceae > Micromonospora > Micromonospora sp. NPDC049089. The sequence continues at coordinate 16,055 of NZ_JBEZEH010000105.1, read as the reverse complement.
ACCTGCTTGCCCATGGGGTTGTTGAAGTCGGCCTTCTTGCCGTCCTCGCTGAGCACCTTGCCGCCCTGCGAGTAGAGCAGGGAGGTGAAGTGCCAGCCGCCGGTGTTGCCGGCGCTGTACTCGGAGTAACCGGCGATGCCGTTGCCGAGCGCGGAGATCTTCTTGGCGGCGGCCCGGACCTCGGCCCAGGTCTTGGGCGGGCTGTTCACGTCCAGCCCGGCCTGCTGGAACAGGGCCTTGTTGTAGACCAGACCCATCGAGTAGTTCTTCACCGGAACGGCGTAGAGCTTGCCGCCGTCGGTGAAGACCTCCTTGAGCGCGGGGTCGACGCTGTCCCAGGTCGGGACGTTGTCCTTGTTGGCGTACTGGCTGATGTCCATCGCCTGACCGGAGTCGAGCACCTGCTGGAGATCGGTCATGTACCCGTAGAACACGTCGGTCACGGTGCCGCCGGCCAGGCGGGCGGTGAAGTCCGGCGGGTTGTTGCACTGCTCGCCGACGCTGACGCTCTTGATGGTGATGTCCGGGTTCTGCTTCTGGAACTCGGCGACGTCGTCGTTCCAGTTCTTCAGCAGCTCCTTCTGGGCGCCGACCGGCTGGCAGTCGACAGTGATGGTGACCTTGCCGCTGGCGTTCGAGCCCTTGTCGTCGCTCTTCGTGGAGCATGCCGTGAGGCTGAGCCCCAGGCCGGCCACGAGCGCAACCGCCGCAGCCTTTCGGTAGTGCGGTACGGACATCTGTCCATCCCTTCGGGAACGGGTGACTCCAATGACCTTCGCTGATCTGCGGTGATACGACCTGACGCCCAGTAGCTGCGTCGGAGCCAGGTGTGAGTGGAGTCACTGTAACGAGGCCGACTCATTTCGGCAAGGTATCGACGCTGTTCCGAAAGGACACGACGTGGTTACGACAGATGTTGGCAAGACGCTGAAAGACGCCCGACTTGTTAGCTATTGATGGCCTATGACCGGTCATTCGGCTCGGTCGATGCCGACGACGGCGAGCAACGACGAAAACGGCCGCCGACCGCGAGAGGCGGTCGACGGCCGAAGCGTCGTTCGGTGTGGTGCCTAGCGGCCGGGGGCGGGCGCGGTGGAACCCCGCACCACCAACTCCGGCTCGAACAGCAGCTCGTCCTGGAGGACGCCGGCACCCTCGATCTGGGTGACCAGCAGATCCACGGCGGCCTGCCCCATCGTCTCGATCGGCTGCCGCACAGTGGTCAACGGCGGATCGGTGCACGTCATGAAGGCGGAGTCGTCGAAACCCACCACCGACACGTCAGCCGGAACCGAACGTCCCAGCCGGCGGGCCGCCCGGATCGTGCCCAGCGCGAGCACGTCACTGGCGCAGATGATGCCGGTCACGCCCCGCTCGACCAACTTCGTCGCGGCGACCCGCGCTCCCTCCAACGAGAAGCTGGAGCGCTCGACGCACTCGGCGTCGCCCTCGCCCCAGCCGGCAGCCTGGGTCATCGCGTCGAGCTTGCGCCGGGACGGCACATGCCCCTCCGGGCCCAGCACCATGCCGATGCGTTCGTGCCCGAGCGAGCGCAGGTGCCCGTACGCCTGCTCCACCGCCACCGCGTCGTCGGTCGAGACCCGGGGGAACCCCAACTCGTCAACGCCGGCGTTGACCAGCACCACCGGAAGGCCCCGGTCGGTGAGCCGACGGTAGTGGTCGTGTCGGGCGTCGGTGAGCGCGTACGAACCACCAGCGAAGATCACCCCGGAGACCTGGTGGTCGAGGAGCATCTCCACATAGTCCATCTCGGAGACGCCGCCGATGGTGCGGGCACAGAGCGCCGGGGTGTAGCCGCGCTGGGCGAGAGTGCCGGTGACCACCTCGGCCAGCGCCGGGAAGATCGGGTTCTGCAACTCGGGCAGCACCAGCCCGACCAGCCGGGCGCGCTCGCCGCGCAGCTTGGTCGGCCGCTCGTAACCGAGCACGTCCAGCGCCGTGAGCACTGCGGTGCGGGTCGCCTCGGAGACCCCGTCACGGCCGTTGAGCACCCGGCTGACGGTGGCCTCGCTGACGCCCGCCTTCTTGGCAACTTCAGTCAACCGCTTGGTCACGGCCGCAATGGTACGTCACCTGCATGAAAGAAATGAACAGCAAAATGCGCTGCGCTTGCTGCCCACCGGCGGATCTGAGGTCAGGACAGGTCTTGTAGAGCGGTTTCGATGGCCCTGTGGAAGGTCGGGTACGCGTAGATCATGTGCCGGAGCTGACTCAGCGGCACCGCCGCGTGCACCGCCACCACCAGCGCGGACAGCACCTCGCCGCCGGCCGGGCCGGCCGAGGTCGCGCCGATCAGCACTCCCTGGTCGGCGTCCGCCACGACCTTGATGAAACCGTCGTCGCCGACCCGGTGGATCCAGCCCCGCGTCGAACTGCTCAGTTTGGTGAAACCGACCTGCACGTTGATGCCGCGGTCACGGGCCTGCTGCTCGGTGAGCCCGACCGCGCCGATCTCGGGATCGGTGAAGGTCACCCGGGGCAGCGCGCGGTAGTCGGCTCGCGGGATGGTGCCTGCTGACCCGCTCGATCCGCTGGCGGCCAGCGAACTGGACGCGCCCATCGCTCCGCCGACCACGCTGGAGGTGCCGCTGGCGTCCGCGCCCGCCTTCGCCTGCCGGGCGCGGGCCAGGATGTCGGCGATGACGATCCCCGCCTGGTACATGGCGATGTGCGTGAAGGCACCCTCGCCGGTGATGTCGCCGACCGCCCAGACGTGGTCGGTGACGTGCAGACGGTCGTCCACCGGGAGGTAACGCTGGCTGGCGTCCAGGCCGATCGTGTCCAGGCCCAGCTCGGCGAGGTGGGCCTTGCGGCCGGTCACCACCAGCAGCCGGTCGGCGGTGAACTCCGCGCCGCCGCCACCATGCAGGGTGAATCTGGTCCCGTCGTGCTCGACCCGTTCGGCGCGTACCCCGGTGTGGATCTCCACGCCGTCCGCGCGCAGCGCCGCGGCGGCGACCTCGGACGCCTCGGGTTCCTCGATGGCCAGCACACGGTCGAGCGCCTCGACCACTGTGACCCGGACCCCGAAGCGGGCGAAGACCTGCGCCAACTCCAGGCCGATCGCGCCGCCGCCCAGCACGAGCAGCGTCTTTGGCAGCTCCTCGACCTCGATCGCCTGGTGGTTGGTCCAGTACGGCGTGTCGGCCAGGCCGTCGATCGGCGGCACCGACGGGCGGGTGCCGGTGCCCAGCACCACCCCGTGTCGGGCCTCGAACACCTGGTCACCGACGCGGACCCGGCGTGGACCGTCGAGCCGACCGCTGCCCCGCACGAGTCGGCCACCCTTGCCGATGAACCGCTCCGCCGCGACAGTGTCGTCCCAGGTGTCGGTGGCTTCCTCGCGGATCCGCTTCGCCACCGGTGCCCAGTCCGGCTGGACCTGGGCCGTCCCGGCGAGCCCGTCGACCCGGCGAGCCTCGGCGAGCGCGTTGGCGGCTCTGATCATCATCTTGCTCGGGATGCAGCCCCAGTACGGGCATTCCCCGCCGACGAGATCCCGCTCGACGCCGATCACGCTCAGGCCGGCCTCGGCAAGTCGCTCGGCCACCTCCTCGCCGCCGACCCCGAGCCCGACCACGACCACATCCACCAGCTCCGGTTCCGCCACACCGAACAGCATCCCCCAGCGACACCACCCCAACCACCGGGGTCGCCGGAAAAGTCGGCACGCGCACCGGGCCCGGACGCCTACCGTGGCCGGATGCACGCACGCTTCGCTCCGGTCCGGGACTGCTTCCACGACCTGCTCGCCTCCGGCCGGGAAACCGGTGCCGCCCTGAGCATCTGGTACGACGGGCAACCGGTCGTGGACCTGACCGGCGGCTCCCGCAGCGGCCACGGGCCGGGCGGCGAGCCGTGGCTGCCGGACTCGCTGGTGAACGTCTACTCGGTGGGCAAGCCGGTGGCCGCGCTCTGCCTGTTGCTGCTCGTCGACCGGGGAGCCGTCGACCTCGACGCGCCAGTGGACCGGTACTGGTCGGAGTTCCACACTCCCGCCACAGTGCGTCAGGTGTTGTCGCACACCGCCGGGCTGCCGGCCTTCCCGGTGCCCCGACCGACCACCGCGATCGCCGACTGGGCGCTGCTCACCGGCGACCTGGCCGCCGCCGACCCGGAGTGGTCGCCGGGCACTGTCGCCGGGGAACACGCCTGGACGTACGGGCACCTGGTGGGCGAGGTGGTCCGCCGCGTCGACGGGCGGCCGGTGGGCCGTTTCCTGGCCGAGGAGATCGCCGACCGGTGGCAGCTCGACCTCGGCTTCGGGCTGACCGAGGCGGACCAGTCGCGCTGCGCGGACCTGCGGTACGGCGACCCGGGGTGGCCGACCCGGGCGCTCGGTGAGCCGGGCTCGCTGCGGGCGCGGGCGCTGGGCAACCCGGCCGGCGGGCTGGACCTGGCCGTCCTGAACAGCCCACTGTGGCGGGGCGCCGAGATGCCGGCCGTCAACCTGCACGCCACCGCTCCCAGCCTGGCCCGGCTCTACGCCGGCCTGCTGGCCGGTGGTGTCCTGGACGGGGTTCGGCTGTTCAGCCCGGATCTGGTCGCGGAGGCGACCCGGGTCCAGTACGACGGACCGGACCTGGTGTTGGACCGCGACGCCCGCTGGACGTTGGGTATGCAACGGGAGCCGGACGGCAGCTGGGGCATGGGCGGCATCGGCGGCAGCAGCGCGTGGGCCGACCCCGATCGGGGCTACACCTTCGCGTACGCCACGGCGCATCTCGCCGAGCACGACCGGGTCGACGAACTGGTCGAGGTGTTGCACTCGGTGCTCTGATCAGCGCAGCCAGACGGGGTCGGTGCCGGGCACCGAGAGGGGCGGCGGGTAGTCGAGCGTCTGGCGCAGGGCCTCGGGCAGTCGCCACGGTTGGTGGACGGCCTTGCCCTGCACCGCGGCCAGCTCCGGCACCCACCGGCGCACGTAGACGCCGTCCGGGTCGTACCGTTCGGCCTGCCGGACCGGGTTGAACCCCCGGTAGGGCTTCGTGTCGTTGCCGGTGCCGGCGACCCACTGCCAGTTGCCGGAGTTGTTCGCCACGTCCCCGTCGAGCAGCCAGCGGAAGAAGACCGCCACCCCGGACCGCCAGTCCTGCCCGAGGTGCTTGGTCAGGTAGCCGGCGGTGATCAGCCGGGCGCGGTTGTGCATCCAGCCCTGGGCCAGCATCTGCCGCATCCCGGCGTCGACGATCGGCATTCCGGTGCGTCCCTCGGTCCAGGCCGCCAACGCGTCGTCGTCGTAGCGCCACTGCTCGGTGGCACCCCGCCGGTACGCCGCGGTCGAGATCTCCGGGAAGGCGGCGGTGACCTGGTAGTAGAAGTCCCGCCAGCAGAGCTGCCTGACGAACGGGCCGGACCGGTCGCCGGCGCGGTTGGCCACCGCCAGCGGCGACACGCAGCCGAAGCGCAGGTACGGGCTGAGCCGGGAGGTGTCGTCGCCGGCCATGTCGTCGTGCTGATCGCCGTACCGGTTCAGGTCGGGCAGCCAGTCGGTGAGCCGCTGGCGGGCGACCCGCTCGCCTCCGATGGCCGTGTCGGGCGAGTCGCCGCTCGGCAGCGCCGGCAACCGACCCACGCGTACCCGGTCGGGCAGCGCGATCCGCCGAGGCGCGGCCAGCTCCTCGCGCCACCGGTTGGCCGCCCAGGCCCGGTGGTACGGGCTGAACACCCGGTAGTGGTCGCCGCCGCCACCGGGGCGCAACGCGCCCGGCTCGACAACCGTCAACCCGGGAAACAGGCGCAGGTGCAGCCCATGCCGCTCACACTCGGCGCGTAGTCGCCGCTCCCGGCGGCCGGCGTAGTGGCTGACGTCGGCCGAGAGCGCGACGGCGGTGGCCCCGACCTCGTCGGCCAGCCGGATCGTCTCGGCCACCGGGTCGCCGTGCCGGACCACAAGGTCCCCGCCACGCTCGCGGAGTTGGTCGCGCAGGTCGGCGAGGGCCTGGTGCAGGAAGCGGGTGCGGTTGGCGGAGAGGTCGGCCAGCGCCGGGTCGAGCACGTACAGCGGCACCACCTGGTCGAACGCCACACAGGTGGTGGCCAGCGCCGGGTGGTCGTTCACCCGCAGGTCGCGGGTGAAGAGCACGATCGCCGTACTCGCGGTCACCGGCTCTCCGGCTCGATCGTCGGCCCGGGGATGACGACCGGCGTACCCGTCGAGGTGAGCAGGGCCCGCGCGGCCACCGCCATCCGTCGCCGCTGCGGCACCAGGGCCCGCTGGACGAAGACGTCGTAGTCCTGCGCGGCCACCTCGTCGAGGATGCCGCCATAGAGGGCGTACGCGGTGCGCATGCAGGCCTGCGAGGCGGGCGCCAGCATGGTGATGCCCGGCGCGGCGGCGGCGTAGTGCGCCTGGGCGCGGGTCACCTCGTACTCGATCAGCTCACGGATCCGGGGGGTGACGCGGCCCCGGGCGCGGGCCTCGGCCAACTCCTCGCGGGTGACCCCGAACTTCGCCATGTCCTCGTCCGGCAGGTAGGTGCGGCCCCGGTCGAGGTCCTCGGCGACGTCCCGGATGAAGTTGGTGAGCTGGAAGGCGAAGCCGAGTTGCCGGGCCGGCTCCCGGGCTGCCACCGGGTCGGAGCTGCCCAGGATCGGCAGCATCATGGTGCCGATGACCGCCGCCGAGCCCTCCATGTAGTCGAGCAGGTGGTCGTAGGTCGGGTACGCGGTGACGGTCAGGTCCATCGCCATGCTCTTCAGAAACGACGCAAAGTCGTCCCGGTCGAGATCGAAGACGGCGATCGTGTGCAGCACCGCCGGCAACAGTGGGTCGTCGACCGGCGCACCGTGCAGACCGGCCACGAACTGGCTGGCCCAGCGGTCCAGCAGAGCGGCCCGCTCGGCCGGCGGCAGGTCCTCGGTGCTGTCGACGATCTCGTCCGCGTAGCGCGTGAACCCGTAGAGGGCGTGCACATGTCGTCGTTTCCACGCGGGAAGCAGGCGGGTGGCGAGATAGTAGGTGCGGCCGTGGCGTTTGTGCAGCTCACGGCACCGGTCATAGGCAGCGGTGAGATCAGTTTCCACCGGGCCCTCCTCCATTATCGACGCACCAATCGACGCAACTCGTAGCCTAGGGTACGCTCAGCCGCATGGCCAACGACGCAGTTGCGGGCAACGTGACCCGCGTGGCGCCGGCAGGGCCGGCCGACGGAGACGATCCGGTCCGCGCCGTTCTGGCTGCTTACACCCGCGATCTGGTCACGGCGGTCGATGAAACCCTTGACACTTTCCTCACCGCCGAGGTCGACACCCTCAACGAGATCGACGCGTCGATGGGCAGCTTCGCCGCCACCGCGCGGGAAGCCGTCCTGACGGGCGGCAAGCGGATCCGGTCCACGTTCGCCTACTGGGGCTGGCGTGGGGCCGTCGGCGGCACCGCGGCGCTGCCACCGGTGCTGCCCGCGCTGGCCGCGCTCGAGCTGCTGCACACCTTCGCGCTGGTGCACGACGACGTCATGGACGCGTCCACCACCCGCCGTGGCCGGCCCACCGCCCACGTCGCGCTCGCCGAACAGCACGTCGCCGCCGGCCACCGGGGAGATCCCGGCCGGTTCGGTGAGGCCGTCGCCGTGCTCATCGGCGACCTCTGCATGGTCTGGGCCGACCAGTTGTTGGCCCACGCCTCGGTGCCGTCGAGCCGGCTCTTCGAGGTGCGCCGCTGCTACGACCAGATGCGGGTCGAGACGGTCGCCGGGCAGTATCTCGACGTGCTCGGTGAGAACGACCCGGCCAGCTGGTCGGTCGACCGGGCACTACGGGTGGCCCGCTACAAGACCGCCAGCTACACAGTCCAGCGACCACTGCTCTTCGGCGCCTGCCTGGCCGGGGTGCCCGCCGACGACCCGCTGGTCTCCGCGTACTCCCGCTACGGCCTGGCTGTCGGCGAAGCGTTCCAGCTCCGCGACGACCTGCTGGGCGTCTACGGCGACCCGGCGGCCACCGGCAAACCGGCCGGGGACGACCTGCGCACCGGCAAGCCGACCACGCTGCTCACGCTGGCCCGTGAACTGGCCACCCCGGCCCAGCTCGCGGCGTTGGAGCGGGCCGCCGACGGATCGGTCGACACATTCGCCGAGCTGGTCGCCGAGACCGGCGCGGTGACCCGGGTGGAGCAGATGATCGCCGAGCGGGTCAGCGACGCGCTGGCCGCGCTCGACACCGCACCCGTGGACCAGACGGCGCGGACCGCATTGACGGGGCTGGCCACCGCCGCTGCCAACCGGCGGGCCTGATGAGCGACTCGAGCGAGGAGGTGGTCACGTGCGGACGGTGACAGGACGGACGGACCGGGTGGTGGTCGTCGGGGCCGGGCTGGGCGGGCTCGCCTGCGCGCTGCACCTGGCCGGCAGCGGTCGACAGGTGACGGTGCTGGAACGCGAGCCGGTGCCCGGCGGGCGGGCCGGACGCCTCGGCGTGGACGGCTACGAGTTCGACACGGGCCCGACCGTGCTCACCATGCCCGACCTGATCGCCGAGGCGCTCGGCGCGGTCGGCGAGGAGCTGCACGACTGGCTGGACCTGACCCCGCTCGACCCCGCCTACCGGGCGTACTACCCGGATGGCTCGACCCTCGACGTGCTCACCGACACCACCCGGATGGCGGCCGAGATCTCCCGGGTGTGCGGGCCCCGGGAAGCCGACGGCTACCTGCGGTTCGTCGAGTACGCGCGAGAGCTGTGGCGGCTGGAGCGCACCGACTTCATCGAGCGCAACCTGGACGCGCCGACCGACCTGATCACCGGCAACCTGCTCAAGTTGCTCAGCGGCGGGGCTTTCCGACGCCTCCAGACGAAGATCAACCAGTTCTTCCGGGACCCACGTACCCAGCGGATCTTCTCCTTCCAGGCGATGTACGCCGGCCTCGCGCCACACGACGCGCTGGCCATCTACGCGGTGATCGCGTACCTCGACTCGGTGGCCGGGGTCTACTTCCCACGCGGCGGCATCCACGCGGTCTCCAGGGCGATGGCCGGCGCGGCCGAGAAGCACGGCGTGCAGATCCGGTACGACACCACAGTGACCCGGGTGGAGACCGTCAACGGCCGCGCCACCGGCGTGCTCACCGCCGACGGCGACCTGGTGCCGGCGGACGTGGTGGTGCTCAACCCCGACCTGCCAGTCGCCTACCGGGACCTGCTCCCCGCCGCGCCGCAGCGCCGGCTCACCTACTCGCCGTCCTGCGTCGTTCTGCACGTCGGCTCCCGACAGGCCTATGCGAAGATCGCCCATCACAACATCCACTTCGGGCGCGCGTGGAAGGGCACCTTCGATGAGGTCATCCGACGGGGTGAGCTGATGACCGATCCGTCGCTGCTGGTGACCAACCCCAGCCGGACCGACCCCGCGGTGGCCCCGCCGGACCGACACACCTACTACGTGCTCGCCCCGGTGCCCAACCTGCACCGGGCGCCGTTCGAGTGGCGCGGCGACCTGACCCAGCGCTACACCGACCAGCTCATCGGCACCCTGGAGGAGCGCGGCTACGTCGGCTTCGGCGCCGGGGTCGAGGTGCTCCGGGCGATCACCCCCGCCGAGTGGGAGGAGCAGGGGATGGCCGCCGGCACCCCGTTCGCCGCCGCGCACACCCTCTTTCAGACCGGCCCGTTCCGCCCGTCCAACCTGCACCGCGACCTGTCGAACGTGGTCTTCGTCGGCTCCGGGACCCAACCCGGCGTCGGCGTACCGATGGTGCTCATCTCCGGCAAGCTCGCCGCCGGCCGGATCACCGGGGAAGGCCGATGAGCAGCCGCGAGAAGCACCTTGTCGAGCTGGTCGACGAGACCGGCACGGCCCACGGCGAGACGACCGTCGCGGCCGCGCACCAACCACCGGGGCAGTTGCACCGGGCCTTCTCGGTGTTGCTGGTGGACCCGGACGGCCAGGTGCTGCTCCAGCGCCGAGCCGCCGTCAAGACCCGGTTCCCGCTGCGCTGGGCCAACTCCTGCTGCGGCCACCCGCAGCCTGGCGAGTCGCTCGCCGAGGCGGCCAACCGACGGCTGCGCGAGGAGTTGGGCGCGGGCCCGGTCGAGCTGACCGAGGTCGGAATCTACGTCTACTACGCCGAGGACCCGGCGACCGGTCGGGTCGAGTTCGAGTACGACCACGTGCTGCGCGGCGAGTTCCTGCCCGGCGCTCCGCTGCTGCCCGACCCGGACGAGGTAGCCGAGCTGCGGTGGGCCGACCCCGCCGCGTTGGAGGCTGAGTTGAAGCTCGACCCCCGGTCGTACGCGCCCTGGCTGGGCGGGGTGGTGCACCGGCTGCTCCGCCCCGCGGAGTCCCGGTCGGGCGCAACCGGCCCGGCCATGACGCTGCCCGGATCGTCGGCGGATGACACGGCGGAGCGGTCGGGTGGTCGATGAGGCGCTGAGCGCGGGCGCCGTCGCACGTCGGTTGGGGGTCGCGGTGACGACCCTCCGCACCTGGCACCAGCGCTACGGGCTCGGGCCCAGCGAACACATCCCCGGTCACCACCGCCGGTACACACCCACCGATCTGGCCCGTCTCGAAATCATGCGACGGCTCACCGCCGAGGGAGTGAGCCCCGCCGAGGCGGCCCGCTGGGCCCGCCAGGCACCGGACCCGATGCCCAACGGCACCGTCGCCCCCGCCCGGATCCACCCGACCGGCCGGGACGGCGGCGGCTCCATCCCGGTCGGCCGCGCCGGTCCGGCGGCGCGCGGCCTGGCCCGGGCCGCCATGCGACTGGACACGGCGGCGATCAGCGAGACGATCGCGCACGCCCTGGCCACCAACGGGGTCGTGGCCACCTGGGAGGGCCTGCTGCGCCCGGTGCTCGCCGGCATCGGCGAACGGCACGCCGCCACCGCCGGCCTGATCGAGGTGGAACACCTGATGTCCCGCTGCGTCTCGGAAGCGCTCGCGGCGGCCAGTCGGGCCAAGGTCCCCACCGGGCCGGCCCGGATCCTGCTCTCCTGCGCCGACGAGGAACAGCACACGCTGCCACTGGAAGCGTTGGCGGCAGCTCTCGCGGAAGCCGGTGTCAGCTACCGGATGCTCGGCGCCCGGGTGCCGGTGGCCGCTCTCGTCGAGGCGGTCAACCGGACCGGACCCGCCGCCGTGGTGCTCTGGTCGCACACCCGGGCCACCGCCGACCCGACCCAACTCAGCGCACTGCTCGCTGCCCCCCGGCGCCCGTTGCTGGTGCTCGCCGCCGGCCCCGGCTGGCGAGCCGACACACTGCCCGCCGGGGTGGTGCGGCCGGTCGACCTGGCCGAGGCGGTCTCGCTCTCCGCCGCCGTCCGCGACTCCCTGGACCAGTCGAGGCGTGACTGATCGCACTGTCGCCGGATCGCGGCGTGAACTACCGTCGGGCGGGTCCGCCTACCCCGACCCTCCGGGAGCGAGCACATGCAAGCCCGCGCCATCCTGGCGTCCGTCCTCGCCGTGGCGCTGCTCCTGTCCGGCTGCGCCCAGCCAACCCGCACCATCACACCCGCCGCCGCTCCGAAGCCGGTGGCATCGACACCGCCGCCCACCCCGAAACCGCACCCCAGCGTCACCAAGCCGGCCAAGCCGCCACTGCGGCCGCTGCCGGCCAAGCTCCCCTCCGGCCTGGGGCGCAACACCGGCGTACGCCCGGTGGCCCTGACGTTCGACGACGGGCCCAGCCCGGCCTGGACACCCAAGGTGCTCGACCAGCTGAAGGCCGCCAAGGTGACAGCGACCTTCTGCGTCGTCGGTCGCGAGGCACAGCGTCACCCGGAGTTGGTCCGGCGGATCGTCCGGGAGGGACACCAGCTCTGCAACCACAGCTGGCGACACGACCTCGAGCTCGCCCGTCGACCCGTCGGCGAAATCCGGGCCGACCTGGACCGCACCAACAAGGCCATCCAGAAGGCCGTTCCCGGCGCGAAGGTGTCGTTCTACCGGCAGCCCGGCGGCCGGTGGACGTCGGAGGTGGTCAGGGTGGCCAAGGACCTCGGCATGCGTCCACTGCACTGGTCGGTCGACCCGCAGGACTGGGACAAGCCGACCGCAGCCACGATCGGCAAGCGTGTCCACGCCGCCACCCGGCCCGGTGCGATCGTTCTTCTGCATGACGGAGGCGGTGATCGGGCCGCGACACTCGCCGCATGCCCAAAGATGATCGCCGATCTGAAGCAGCGCTTCGGCATCACCCGACTCCACTAGAACCGCTCTGACCTGCTGTTATTGCCCGTCCCAAGCCCTTGCCGACACCGATTTTGTCGACCGACGGAGCATCACGTATGCTTTCGGAGCCTCCGGCGGGGCCGGATGGGAGCAAGTCCGCTTGAAGTTGCGAGTGTGCAATGATGGCGGGGCCGCCCTCATCGTCTAGCGGCCCAGGACGCCGCCCTTTCAAGGCGGTAGCACGGGTTCGAATCCCGTTGGGGGCACGACCGGCGAAAGCCGGGGCAAGGCCGGCGCAAGCCGGAGCAACACAAGCTAGGTCCTGTGGAGCAGTTGGAGTGCTCGCCGCCCTGTCAAGGCGGAGGTCGCGGGTTCAAGTCCCGTCAGGACCGCAGCGCTGACGCCGCGCCCCGCGCGGCGTTCTGCGTATCGGAGCAGGTCGCCTTGCCGCCGGTTCGTCCGGTTGCCGGGTAACATGAGCCGAGCGACACGGCCAGGTAGCTCAGTTGGTACGAGCGTCCGACTGAAAATCGGAAGGTCGGCGGTTCGACCCCGCCCCTGGCCACATAGCCTTTCGCCGGGCTACAGAGATCCCCACCAGCGAATACGCAGGTGGGGATCTTGCTTTGGCGGGCGTGATCAACACGATTTTCTGGAAGTCGCGGGGTCCCGGCTGGCGCGACACCGCGTATTCAAGGAAACCGAGTCGATCATGCCTGCGGTCACCTCCGCATCAGGGCAGCGACGGCGGACATGCCGCACGGCCGCACGGCGTCAGTGGTCGCGGCGACCCTGCGGGCGATGCTGGGCCACGCTGCCCTGGATCGCCTCCCACACGCTGCGTCCGGCCTCTCGCAACGTCTCCCCCGCCTGCTCGGCGAACTGGGCTGCGCTCTGCGCCGCAGCCTGCGCCGCGCCCGGCAGACCACCGTCGCCGCCACCGGACGGGCTCGGACCCGACCCATCCGACTGCTTGCGGGCTTCTTCGGTGCGACGCGGACCCTCGTGCCGCTGACCTTCCGAGCCATCAGCAGCCGGCGGGCCGCTCTCCGACTCACGGCCCTCCGGACGCTGGCCCTCCTGCTGCTGCCCCTCCGGACGCTGGCCCTCCGGACGCTGGCCCTGCGGCTGCGCCTGGTCGGCCGGTCCTGGGCCACCGGCTCGCGGTCCAGGACCGCCGGCACCCGGTCCTGAGCCGACCGGGCCAGCCCCGGACCGACCCGCATCCGCCCGACCCGCATCCGCCCGATCCGCATCCGGCCGGTCAGGACCCGGTCGCCCGGAACCCGGCTGATCCAGCTCCGGCTGATCGAGACCACGGCGATCGGGACCACGGCGATCGGGACCACGGCGATCGGGGCCACGGCGATCGGGACCCGTCTGACCAGAGCCCGATGGCCAACCTGGACCAGTCCGGTCGGAGCCCGGCCGGTCGCGGTCGGCCACTGGGCTGGCCGCACCGACCTGCCGGCTCGGCTCGTCGCGGACGTCGTCCGAGCGTCGACCCGTTGCCTTGATCTCCGCTGAGCCTGCGGCCAGCTGCTGGGCACCGCGGTTCATGTCGTCGACGGCGGTGCCGGCCGTGCGCGCGAGCGTCTCGATGATGTGTGGGTTGTGGTCGAGCGTGTCGAGCGCGCGGCCCAGGATTCTGGTCAACTGCTCCAACCGCACCCGCAGCTGCGCCTCGGCGTTCACCCCGTCGATGTTCAACTCGCCGCCGTTGAGGTGCACCCGTACGCCGGCGTCGACCTGGAGCAGGTTGGCCACCCGGGCCCGCAGCGACAGGTCGGCCTCCAGACCGTCGACCGCCAGTCGGATGGAGTCGACGGTGACCTTCGGAATGTCGAGCAGGACGTCCGGGTCTGCGGCGTCGTCGACGGTCCGGTCCGGCCCTCGTTGCTGCGCGTTCTCGCTCATGATCTCCCGCCCGCCCGCCCGAAAGTCCCGGTCGTCCGCGCGGTTACCCGCTTTCCGGCCGGGCATCCCGTCCGTGACGACTCGACGACCCTCTGTCTGGAACCGGGCACCGCGCGAAGCTGCACACCGAGGCATCAGCCGGTATGGTCCGGGCCTATGGGACAGGAATTGACTGATCCGGCCGACATCCGGCAGGACGTCGGCCAGTTCTCTCTCCGGTGCAGCGTTCTCGTCCCGGGTGCTGCCGAGCACGCATTCGCGGTCTTCAGCGACGAGCTGACCGACTGGTGGGTCACCGAATACACCTGGTCCGGCCCGGACGCACTGGCCGAGCTGGGCATGGAGCCTCGGGCCGGCGGCATGCTCTACGAGATCGGCCCGTACGGTTTCCGGGCCGACTGGGGCCGGGTGCTCACCTGGGATCCGCCTCGCCGACTGGTCTTCGTGTGGCAGATCGGCCCCGACCGGGCACCGGTGCCGGACCCGGCCCGCGCGAGCGAGGTCGAGGTGCTGTTCCATGCCGAGGGGCCGGAACAGACCCGGCTCGAACTGGAGCACCGGCACTTCGACCGGCACGGCGAGGCTGCCGAGGGTTACCGCAAGGCGCTCACGGCCGGCTGGCACGAGCTGCTCACCCGCTACGTCGCCACGGTGTCGCGCCATCGCCCCAGCACGGCGGCCTGACGGCCTACCGGGTCACCGACCGAGCCGCCGACCAGCAGCGGCACCGCCGAGGTCCCGACCACCGAGGTTCGCGCGTTCCCCGGCCTCCGCCCCCGAACCGAAGCCGGTGCCGCCCAACCGACGTGGCGGTGCCGTACGCAGCCGTGGGTACTCCTCGGTGAGCCGGCGCTGCACCCGGTCGGACCGGTCGGCCAGCACCAGCGCCACCGACGGGGTGCCCGACTCGCTGGCCGCCGCCGACTCCGCCGCCCAGAGTCGCCCTCCGACCACCTCCGCGAAGCCGGCCAGCCAGGAGCGGCGGAAGGCGGCTGGGTGGTCGTCGGCGGGCACCTCGGTGGCGGCCAGGCCGTGCGCCGCCTGCACGAGCAGTGAGGTGAAGAGCAGGTCGACCCGTTCCAGGTCACTGGCGAAGCCGAAGAGGTGCAGGGCGAAGCCGTTGCCCTGCCGGCGGCGTACGCAGCGGCAGCGCAGCGGCTCGGCCACCGCGGCGAGCAGGCCGACCTTGTCGCGGGCGTACGGGGCGACGACGTCGAGCACCCGATCGCCGACCGGGTCGGTGGTCGGGTCCCGGGCGGCGAGCAGCGCCCGGTCGACGCCGTAGCGGGCGATCAGCTCGGTCGCCTTGGCGGTGAACGCGGCGGACTCGGCCGGCGTGCAGGCCGGGTCCTCGGCCTGGGCCAACAGCTTGCGCACCTTGCTGAGCATGGCCTCGGACATGCCTACAGAGCTACCACACGGGCCGGACACCACCGGGGCCGCGCGGCAATCGATCGATACGTATCATCGTCACGGCCAGATGATCAGTCCGATACGGACCGTTGACCAACTGTTTGGAGGAACGAACGGATGCCATCCCCGACCGCTCGTCTGCTCGCCGTCGCCACGGCCATCGCACTGCTCGCCGTCGGCACGCCCGCCCAGGCAGAGCCGACCACCCCGACCACGCCGGTCAGCTCCGGGCCGAACGTGTTCGCCCCGCTCGCCACCTGTTACGGCGGGGCGGTCCGGTCGTACTTCGAGACCGGCCGCTACGGCGGCTCAGCCGGCCAGTACCGCACCACGACGCGCTGCCGCGACATCAACGTGCGCAACGCGAGCGTGTACGGCACCGACGCGTGCGTGATCTTCGTCGACAAGACGAGCGCCTGCAACTACTGGACGTACCTGCCGGCCAACTCGGGCTGGATCACGGTGGCGACCGACGTCCGGGACGGCGTCAACTTCCGGGTCCGCTTCGAGAACCTGCGCTACGAGTACGAACCGCTCATCGCGTACCACGCGTTCTGAGCGACCCGCACGGTCGCGGCGGCCCCCCCCCC
>NZ_JBEZEH010000104.1:0-23546 GCF_040648775.1 Micromonospora sp. NPDC049089 | reverse complement strand
GTATGCGTTGAGGCTCCACGAGCCGGCGAAGCCGTCGGCGTCCTCGTCCGCTCGCAACCGCACGGTGTTACCCCCGGTGATGTTGACCGCTGTCAGCAGCACCTGACCATTGCCGGCGTTGATATCCGCGCCCGCGCTGTAGAGGCCCTTGCCGGCCGGACACGCCTTGACGCGGTTGGAGGACGGGTCGCTCGCGCTCGTCCCCGTCGACGAGATCCGCTCCAACCCGGCGGGCGCGGCGGCGCAGACCGCGATCGAGGTGGCGCTCCAGCCGGACGGCGAGGTGCCCTGCACCGGGACCGCCCGGACGGTCACCGACGTCAGGTCGAACGACGGCACCACCTGGTCGAGCACGACGTCGCCCAGGCCGCTGTTGATCCGCCCACCCATGCCGATGACCTTCTTCGTCCCGCAGCTCGCCGTGACGAACTCCGTTCCGATCGCCCCGGTCGTGGCCACCACCTGGTACCCGGCCGGCGTGGTGGCGCACTGAGCGAGGGCCTGCAATCCCCAGTCGCCGGTGAAGTTGACCGGGCCCACCTCCCGCATCGTCACGAAGAAGCCGGTGCCGTTCGCCAGCGGCTCCAACCGGTCCAGCCCGACCCGTCCGGCGGCCGACGAACCGGCGAGGAGGAAGCCGCCGCCCCCGGTGACCACCTTGCCGGTCGGGCAGGACGCGAACGCCGACTTGTCCAGGCTGCTCTCCGCAGCCGACTGGGTGACCGTCTCCAACCCTGCCGGTTCCGCCGAGGCCGGTGCCGCCCAACCCATGCCGGCCACCACGGCCGCCGTCGACATGACGGCCGTCAGCACGCCCCGCCCCTTGGTTACTCGCATGTCGCTCTCCCTGTCCGCCTCGGCCGACATCACGCCGGCCCGCCTCCCGCCCGGACCAACAGATCCGGCGACTGAGGAGAGCCTGGGCGGGGCCGCTTGTCGTCCGCTATCCGACCGCTTGGCGCCGGCCGTGCAGGGTCGTGTCGTCCATAGACTGTGGACGTCCGAACACGACTGAACAGGAAAGCCATGCGGTGGTCCCTCCTCGGCCCCGTCCAGGTGACCGCCGGAGGGCGGGTCCTTCCCATCGACCGCCCTCAGCAACGCGCGGTGCTCGCGCTGCTGCTCCTCAACGCCGACCGGCTGGTGCCCCTCGGGCAGATCGTGTCGGCGCTCTGGGCCGAAGAACCACCCGCCAGCGCCCGGACCCAGGTTCAGGTCTGCGTCTCCCGAATCCGGTCGGCCCTGCGTGAGGTAGGAGCGGCCGACCTGCTGACGACCCAGGGCAGCGGCTACCGGCTCACCGTACCCATGGCCGAGCTGGACCTCGCCGAGTTCACCCTGGCGGTCGAGCGGGCCCGCGCCGAGGAGACAGCCGGCCGGCGGGCAGAGGCGGCGCGACTGCTGCGCGACGGCCTGGCGTTGTGGCGAGGGCCGGCGCTGGCCGGAGCGACCGGAGCCTTCGTCGACGCTGCCGCCACCGGCCTCGACGAGCAACGCCTGCTCGCATACGAGCGGCTCGCCGCCGTGGAACTCGGCCTCGGCCGGTTCGCCGCGACCGCGCGTGCCCTACGCCCCCTGGTCGCCGAGCATCCGCTGCGGGAGTCGCTGGTGGCTGGGTATCTGCTCGCCCTGGCCGGCTGCGGCCAGCGGGCCGCCGCGCTGCGGCTCTACACCGAGACCCGCCGCCACCTCGTCGACGAGTTGGGCGTGGAGCCCGGCCCCGAGTTGAGCGAGGCCCACCTGCGGGTGCTGCGGGGGCCGCCGCCGGCCGAGCCCACACCTGCGGAGCCCCACGGACCGTCTCCGGCGCAGCTTCCCGGCGCCCCCGCCTGGTTCACCGGCCGTGCGACGGCGCTGCGGCAACTGGACGCGCTGCTGCCCGCCGAACTGGCGGGAGCCGCCCGGAACGGCGGCGACGGCGATCCGGGCCGGGCGGTGGTCATCTCCGCCATCGCCGGCACCGCCGGGGTCGGCAAGACCACCCTCGCGGTGCACTGGGCCTACCGGGTCGCGCACCGGTACCCGGATGGGCAGCTCTACGTCAACCTGCGCGGGTTCGACCTCGACGGCCGGGCCGTGTCGCCGGGCGAGGCGCTGCGCGGCTTCCTGGAGGCCCTGCACGTGCCGCCACAGCGGATGCCCACCGACCTGCCCCGGCAGGCCGCCCTGTTCCGGACCCTGCTCGCCGACCGCCGGATTCTGGTGCTGCTCGACAACGCTCGCGACGAAGAGCAGGTGCGGCCCCTGCTGCCAGGATCCCCGGGAAGCCTGGTCGTGGTGACCAGCCGCAATCGGCTCACCGGCCTGGTGGTGAACGCCGGGGCCCACCCGGTGACGCTGGACGTGCTTCGGCCGGCCGAGGCCCGGGAGCTGCTGGCCGGTCGGCTCGGCCGCGGGCGTGTCGGGCGCGAGGCGGCGGCGCTGGACGAGATCGTGCGCCGCTGCGCCGGCCTGCCGTTGGCCCTGGCCGTCGTCGCGGCCCGCGCCGTCGGGCAGCCCGACGTACCGCTGGGGGCGTTCGCCACCGAACTGCGGGACACCGACCCGGTTCGCCTCACCGCACTGGCCACCGGCGACCCCACGACCGACGTACGGGCGGTGTTCTCCTGGTCGTACCGGGCGTTGGACGCTGACCCGGCCCGGTTGTTCCGGCTGCTCGGGCTGCATCCCGGCCCCGACGCCGGACGGGCGGCGGTGGCCAGCCTCGCTGGCCTGCCGCCGGCTCGGGTCGAACCGCTGCTGGCCGACCTCACCAGGGCGAACCTGCTCACCGAGCGCACCCCCGGCCGGTACGCGATGCACGACCTGCTTCGCGCGTACGCCTCCGAACTCTGTCACGGCACCGACCCCGAGGCCGAGCGGAATGCCGCCCGACGCCGCCTGTTCGACCACTACCTGCACGCCTCGCGCGCGGCGGACCACCTGCTCGACCCGTACCGGTTGGCGCGGCCGGCGGTGCTGCCTCCACCCGAGCCGGGTGTGACGGTGGGCGACCGCCCGGAGCACGCGTGGGCGACCGCGTGGTTCGCCGCCGAGCACCACGTCCTGCTGGCGTGTGTGGAGCAGGCAGCGGGCGCCGGCCTGGACCGGCACGTCTGGACGCTGGCGGCGGCCCTCACCACGTACCTCGATCGCAGCGGGCACTGGCCCGAGCTGGCCACCGCGCAACGGACCGCCCTGGCGGCGGCGCTGCGCCGGGGTGACCTGGCCGGTCAGGCCCTGGCGCACCGGGGTCTCGCCATCGCCTGCACCTGGTCCGGCGATCACGAGGCGGCGCACCGGCACTACCGGCGCGACCTGGAGCTGTATCGCGAGCTGGGCGACGACACCGGACGGGCGCACACGCACCTCGGGGTGAGCTGGGTGCTCGCACGGCAGGGCCGGCTGCGGGCGGCTCTCGACGAGACCCGGCTGGCCCTCGACCTGTACCGGGCCGCCGACTACCGGGTCGGGCAGGCCAAGGCGCTCAACAATCTGGGCTGGATGCACGCCAGGCTCGGCGAGCCAGGACCGGCGCTGCACTGCTGCCAGGCGGCCCTGCGGCTGCACGAGGAGACCGGCGACCGGCACGGCGCGGCGCTGACCTGGGACAGCCTCGGCTTCGTCCACCACGGTCTCGGCGACCACGATCGGGCTGCGGACTGCTACCGGCGGGCGCTGGAGTTGCACCGGGAGCTCGGCGACCGCTACGACGAGGCGGAGGTGTTGGACAACCTGGGCGACAGCCTGCGGGCCGCGGGTGACCTCGACGCCGCGCGTCGGGCGTGGCGAGAGGCGCTGACGATCTTCGACGAGCTGCGCCATCCGGACGCCGACCGCCCCAGGGTCAAGCTGGCCGCCCCGGCCGTCCCTGCGGCGTCGGCGGGCGGCGGGGAACCGTAGGTGACGTGGTACGCGCCACGCCGTCTCAGGCTGACCGCTGCGCGGTGTCGCCGTCGCGGAGACGGTCCAACTCGGCGAGGTACATCGCCTGCATACGGTCGTAGTGCCGGACCAGCAGCGCGACCTCCTCGACGCTGTAGCCCTCGACGAGTCGCTCCGCCCGCTCGGCGAACCGCTCGTACGGCCGCTCCAACTCGGCGGCCCGCTCCGGCCGCAGGGTGACGATCAACCGCCGCCGGTCCGCCGGATCGCGCTCGGCGGTCACGTAGCCCGCCTGCTGAAGCCGGCGGAGCATGCTGGTCACCGCCCCGGTGGTGAGGTTGGTCCGCTCGGCGACCTGCCCCGCGGTGGCGGATCCGACGTCCGCCAGGTAGTCCAGGCACTCCAGGTCGCTCACGGTGAGGCCCAGCCGCTCCGCGACGGCGTATCGGAACACCATGGACAGCCGCGACATCTCCCGCCCGGCGCGCATCAGGTCGGCGATCGCGGACGCACGGGCCGGCTCGTGGGACATGCCGGCAATCATCCCTCCGGTACGGTGACCCGGTGCAGCCGAGGTAGCACGCGGGTCAGCACCCAGTGGGGTGCCGCCGCTCCCCCGGTGAGGCGGCGCATCAGCCTGGTCGCGGTGTCGACGGCCCGGAAGGCGTACCGCACCATCTCGTCCTGGTAGCTGGCGATCGCCTCCTCCACCGGCGCGCCGGCGGCCCGCGCCTCGACCAGCTTGTGGCCGAGCAGGGCGGCGTCACGCAGCGCTGTGTTGCCGCCGTGCGCGCCGAACGGCGGCATGACGTGCACGGCGTCGCCCATCATCGTTGCCCGGGGCACCGCCCACCGACGCGGGCGCTGGCCGGCGGCGAAGAGGTTGAGCACCGTGGCGTCCAGCTCGGCCGTACCGACCAGCCGTCGGATGACCGGGTGGAAGTCAATGCTCATCCCGGAGGCCAGTCTCCACAGCGTCAGCAGGTCGCCCCGGATGCCCATGGGCACCTCCTCCTGCCGGAGCAACAGTCCCCACATGACATAGTCGCCGCCGGTGGGCGCATAGCTGCCCGGGGCCAGGCGCGCGAACGCCTCCGACGGGCTCTCGCCGAACCGCATGGAGGTGAAGAAGAAGGCGCGGCCAGGCCGGTCGGCGATGGCCAGGACCCCGCTGCTGTGCAGCGCTTCCGGGATGATGCTCTCACCGTTGCGCCAGAGGGGCGACCGGCCGTAGATGCCCGCCATCGGGCTGTTCGACGGGTTCGCGTCCGGCATGATCTGCGCGCGCAGCGCCGAGCCGACACCGTCCGCACCCACGACGACGCTTGCCGCCGCGGCGCCGCCGTCGGAGAACAGCAGCCGCGGCCGTGCCGGGTCGCCGCTGTCCACCGCGATGGCGTCCTTGCCGTAGTGGATGCGCCCGTTCAGCCCGGACTGGAGAATCGACCGCAGGGTCAGCCGGTCGACCTGGCGGGTCGCGTGTGGCTCGTCCTTGAAGGTGATGGTGAATGCGTCCCGCAGCCGGCTGTCGGTGAAGCGTAGGTGCCCGCCGGGCTCGTCGCCGGTGGTCAGCGCCAGGTTGTACAGCGAGCGCGGCAGGCTCTCGCGCAGCGCTTCCAGGCCGTACCGGTCGAGGATGATCCGATAGCCCTGCCGCCGGACGAAGGGGCCCGGGTCCCGTTCGTAGACATGCACGTCAATGCCGGCGCGCATCAGGTACTGGGCGAGACAGAGGCCGGAGAGGCCGGCGCCGGCGATCGCCACCGAGAAGTCCGTCGATATGGTCACGGGGTTATCTTAATGACTAAGATGATTTGGGCAAGGCCGCCGGCCGAGCCGAGGCAGACTCGCTGAAGTGCCGGTACGAGTGAAAGACATCGCTGAGTTTCGATGAATTTCGGCTCGCGCCTGGCGGGTTTCCGTGGGACTGCCCTAACCTCGATATATGGTCTCGCGTCGATCCGTTCTGCGGGCGGTCCCGCTCGCGGCAGCTGCCCTCACCGCCGCCCCGGGTGATCTCCGTTGGCCCGGCCCGCCGTCCACCTCGGCGGATACGGACCGCGTCCCACCCGACCCGGCCACGATGCAGGCCACCGCCACCGCCGTTCGCGGCTTCACAGCCGACCTCTACCGCACAGTGGCGGCGACCCGGGCAGGCGGCAATGTGGTGTGCGCGCCGTACTCGGTCGGGCTCGCGCTCGCGATGACCAGGGCGGGCGCCCGCTCGACCACGGCGGACGAGATGGACACCGTGCTTCACGCGCCGCGTCCGCGCCCCTGCGCGCTCGACCGCGGACTCAACACCGTCGAGCAGGCGCTCGCCGGCCGTTACCAGGACGGTGACGGAGTCAAGCAGCCTCGGCTGACCACTGCCAACGCGCTGTGGACGCGGCTCGATCTGGTCCTGCGACCCAGGTTCCGGGACACCCTGGCCGGCTATTACGGTGCCACGCCACGACTTGTCGACTTCCGCGGCGCGCCGGAAGTGGCCCGACAGGAGATCAACACCTGGGTGTCCGATCGGACCAACGCGAAGATCCCAGAGCTGTTGCAGTCCGACGCCGTGAGCCCCGACACCAGCCTGGTCCTGACAAACACGCTCTACCTCAAGGCGGCCTGGAAGTACCCGTTCACTGCTGCGGCCACCGCGACGGGACCATTCACCAGAGATGACGGGACCGTCGTCGACGTGCCGATCATGCGCGGCCCGTTCGACCGGATGGGCTACCTCGAGGGAGACGGCTGGCGCGCGGTCGACGTGCCGTACGCGGGCGACGGGCTTGCCATGGCCATCGTCATGCCCACCCGGGACGATCTCGCCGCGGTCGAGGCGAGCCTCGATGCGACCTGGCTGGGCGCGTTGCTGACCGGGTTCCAGATCACCGACGTCGAACTGCGCCTGCCCCGGTGGACGTTCCGCCTGCCGGCCGAGCTGCGTGCCGCGCTGAGCAGCCTCGGCATGCCCACCGCGTTCACGTCACAGGCCGACTTCACCGGCATGAGCACCCAACCGGCCCTGTCCATCGACGACGTGGTGCACGAGACATTCATCGCGGTGGACGAGAAGGGTACCGAGGCCGCAGCCGCGTCCGCCGTCATCGTCCGGCCGCCGTCGATCCCGCAAGGGCCGCAGCTCTTCGTCAACCGGCCATTCCTGTACGTCATTCACGACCGGCTCACCGGCGTACCGCTGTTCCTCGGCCGGGTCCACGACCCGCTGGCCGAGGGCCCAGCCTGACCGGACGGGACAGGCGACTTCGTCGGTCGTTTCGTACCCCGAGCCGGAAGGGTCGTGCCTATCAACCGGCGCCTGGCCGTCCTCGACACGAGCGCAGATCCCGTACTGGTCACCGGCTGGGTTAACCAGACCCAAGCCGAACGGTCACGAGCCGAAGCCAATTTCCAGGCGACTCAGCACACGGAGCCCCGCCGGATGAGCGGTCTCGGCCAGCTACCCGGCCAGCGGGCCGGCTTGTTCAAGCCAGCTGCGCAACCAGGCCGCTGTGTGGTCGTCGGAGGCGGCGGCGTCCTCAAGGATCCGACCGAGCACCTCGCCGACGGTCGGACTATGCGGCTGGTCGGCGAGGGCCTGGACGGCGGCGCCCAGCTCCGATTCGCGACCGAAGCGATCTCGCACGAAGGCGGACAGGGACGCCCAAGCCTGTTTGCCGGCTTCGTCCGCAGCGCCGCTCGCCAACGGAACCACAGTGGCCGCGAGCATGCCGGCCGTGATCGGTTTTGTCGGAACCTCCGCTGACTTCGCTGATCCCGACGGAGACCACTGACAGTCAGGGACGGGTGATGGCTGCTTGCGGCGGGCGCGCTCGGCGGCGAGATGATCCGCTCGGCGGGACGGCATGCCGGGGAACGACGCCTCGGGGAACGGGGGAAGGTCCACCCGCGTCTTCACGGTCCCGCGGGGGTACCGGGGTTTGTTCAGCAGCCAACGCAGCACGAGCGTCGCCTGGGGATCGTCCACGATGCGGCGTTGGATGCGGGACAGATCAGCCGGGACCGGCGCGTCCATGCCGCCGGGCAGTACCACGATGAGGACCTTGCGCTGGAAGGCCTCCTGGTCGGTGTCGAACAGGCCATGCAACGCGTCGCACTCGCGAACCGCCCCCGCGCCCTCGTTCGCCGGATTGCGGCCTGACCAGCGGTCCCAGAGGGGTGCGCTGCTGATCATGAGGACGGTGTCCGCCCATGAAATTTGGTCTGGTCCCCAACGGGTGAAGTCGACCGTCCGGTCCTCGCTGTGGAAGAGATCGAACTCCACCTCGATACCTTCGACTCGATCGAGCGTACGAGCGAAGGCGAGCACTGCAGCCTGGTAGCGGGCCTGCTGCTGAGCGCTCCAGCGCTGGTCGCGGTGCGCCCATACGATGAAGACCCGGTGTGTCATCGCGCTCATCGCCAAATAGGTGTGGTCACGACAGCGCGCAGGGTCTCCGGGTCGTCGTCGGCGACAGCGGCCGCTGCGGCCCGCGACAGCGTCCAGGGGTGGTCTGGTCCATACAGCGCCGCGCTGCGGTCCGCCGCCTCTCGAAGCAGGACACCAGCGTCGACGGCCCCGGCCAAGGCCGCAAGCCGGCCGATGTTTGTACGCCAGCAGATCTCCTCGCCGGCGGAGGGTTCGACGACGTCGTCCGCGAGCAAGTGGCGCAGGCGGTCCGCCTCCCACCCCGGCCGGGCCATGTCCACCGGTGGCTGACCGTGCTGCCGGAGATCCTCGGCAAACCCACCATCTCCCGGCTGGTGCAGCGAGTCCAGCATGGTCAGCAGGACACGCCCCGCCGACGTCCGCAGCGGACGTGGGCGGAGGACGGCGTCCCGGCGCAGCAATGCGAGGCGGGCGCTGGACAATAGCGTCAGTGGGTGACCCGAGCCGAGAGACCGGGCGGAGTAACGGACGGCCTTCCCTGCGGATGCGATGTCGTCCGGCTCGACCGTGTCCGGGTCGGCCAGGCGCCAGGCGGCGAGAGCGTCCCGGGCCATCGCGGCATAGGCGGTGCTCGCGCCGAAGCGCCGTTCCACCGCCGCGGCCAACTCTTGGATCGTCCCCGGCGGCTGCGCCGCGAGGCCGGTGAGCCACGCCGCCCGCAGCCGGTGGACGATGGCCCAGACGGAGTCAGACCCGTTCTCTGCCACGCAAGCTGCCAGATCGAGAAGGACCGCTTGATGGGCGGCCCGGCGGTCACCCCGGGCCAGTTGCAACTCGGCCAAAGCCAGCCGCCGGATCAGAGTCTCCCGGTCCTCGTGTCCGAGCCGGTCCCGCAGGGTCTGCCAGGAACCATGGACCAGGGCGAACCCCTCGTCGGTCTCACCGAGGTCGTAGGTCACCAGCCCAAGGTTGCACTGGGCGATCGCAACGTCCGTGCTCTGTGCCGCAGAGCGGTCCAGCAGCCAGTGCAGCCCGCTGTTCAGCCGGTCGCGCGCCGACCGCAGCCGCCACGTCAGATGCTCGGTGCGTGCCAAGTTGTTGTTGATGTTGTGGAGTACCCCGGCACCCTGCGACTTCGTCCGTGCCAGGTTGGCGGCGGCGCTGAACTCCGCCACACCCTGTTCGTATCGGCCAGTGTCGAGCAGCAGCAGCGCACGGTCGTTGAGCAGTTCGGCGTACTTGCTCTCGGCGCCGCCCCCGGGGAAGGACAGCAGGTGACGGATCGCCGCGTCGTACACCTTCGCGGACTCCGGGAACCTTTCCCGCAGTTGAAGGATGAAGCCGAGGTTGTCCCCGATCTCCAACCGGATCATCGTCGACCAGGGGACGGTGTCCGCGTCGACGGTCCCGCGGGTCCGGCGGGGAAGGATCGTCAAAGCCCGCCGAGCGTACGCCTCGGCCTCGGCCAGATCCATGTCCATGAGCAGCGAGTCGGTCTCGTTGAGCCAGCGCGCGGCCGATGTCCGCGCGTCGGCGCCCGCGACATGGGCAAGCCGGTCTGCGGGCACCACTATGGCCGGGTCGAGATCGTCGAACGCGTCGACCACCTCGGCGGACACCCCGGGCACAGCCGCCGCAGCGAAATCGTCGCCGTGCATCGCCAGCGCCAGTAGGGCGACCCGGTACGCGCCGCGGGCCGCGCCACGCTCGTGCAGGTAGGCCCGGGGCAGCCAGAGCGCGTGATTGGCCAGACCACGCAACCGGTCGGGGGCGACGCTGCCTGGGCGTTGCCGGGATCCGTCCAGGACCAGGTGACAGGCCGCCACGGCGACGGCGGACAACGCCATGGTGCGCGACCAGAGATCGGCGTCGTCGACGTCCTCGTCGTCCAGCAGCCGACCAGCAACGGCGGCAACCATCAGCGCGACCCCGGCAGTATCCCGGCCGGCCTCGTCCCGGACCGCACCGGCCAGCAGTGGATGGACCAGAAACGTCTCCTCGTCGGCGCCGGTCCGGATCAATGACTGGGCCCGCAGTTCGGTGACGGCGGCGTCACGGCGTTCGGTTTCGGCGCACACGCCGACGGCGGGGTTGTCGCCGTAGTCGCGGCCCAGTCCGGACAGCAGCTCGCCGGAGACCGGGGCGGGCTGGGCGCAGGACAGAATGTGCAGCAGTGCCAGCGCATCCGGATGACTGACGCGCAGAGCCGCCAGGCGGATCCGCCAAGCCCGTTCGAGAGCGGCCGCCCCGGCGACGGGCGCGTCGACGTAACGATCCAGCCAGCCGCGCAACGATAGCCCGTCGACGGCGGCGGCCGCCGCCTGCTCGAGCGCGAGCGGAAAGCCACCGAGCCGGCGGGTAACCTCAGTGGCGAGCCGCTCGTCTTCGGCACCGGTGCGGGCCAGCAGGAACTCGATGCCGTCCGCCTCGGACAGCGGCTCGAGTTCGACCGTGGCGGCTTCGGCGCGCCAGCGGACCGAGGGCGAGGTAACGAGCACGTGCACCCCCGGTATCGAGGGCAGCGCGGCCGCGAACGCCGTCGGTTCCGGGGCGTCGTCCACCACTATCAGGGCCGGCCGTCGTTCGCCGAGTGCCTCCCAGAGGTCGTCCGGATTGGCGCCGTCGATCCCTAGGCGTTCAGTGAGCAGGGCGACCGACGAGCGCCAAGTGGTGGAGTTTGTCGCGGATAGCCAGCCGACCACCGTGTAATCGTCCGCCAGGTTGCGACACATCCTTACCGCCAGGGAACTCTTGCCCATCCCGGAGCCAGCGACCAGCGCGACCCGGATTGCTGCGGCCCGGTCGGCGAGCAGCTGCGCGAGCCGTTCGACCACGTCGTGGCGGGTGCGGTCCTCGGCGGGGTTACCGCGCCCAGGGACTGCGACGACCCTGCCCCGCGCCGCTGGCGTCGCAGCCGGTGCCTGCCGGGCGAGGTCCACCGTCCGGGGCCAGCTCGCCAGCACCCGGTCGGAGCGCTGCACGGCGGACGCCAGAACGGCGGGGTCCGCGATGCGGACCGTCAACAGGCCGGCCACGTCGGCAGGCCGCGGCACCCGCAACCGGCGCAGGCGAGCGTGCACATGCCGCCGGCGTTCCGCCGTCGCGCCGGCACCGTGCATCGCGGCGAGCACCGTGCGGGCATAGGTGTGCCGATCGCCGCGGATCACCTCGGCAGCGAACCGGTCACTGTCGAGAGCGACCGCCGCCCTGCGGGCCAACGCCCTGATAGCAGCGAGCAACTCCTGCTGCCCGGCGGACGAGTCCCGAGGGAGCACGAGCACCGTGCAGTCCTCGGGCCCTCCGGGATCGAGCAGCGCGGCGATCTCTGCCGCGACCCCGTCGCGAAGGCAGCGGACCAGCAGCCGCCCGCCGCCCGCCGTCGCGTCGATCCGCACCTGTACATCCGCGTCGCACGGCTCGATCCGGACTAGCGCGGGCGGGGCGGCCATGCCCAGCACCGGTACACCGGCCGTCACTCCAGCGACCGCCACTCGAATCAGCTTGCCCGCGTTCTCCACATCCACGTCGGCCCCTTTGCACGCGCAGAACATGGCCACACACCGCGATGGCCGGTTCCACCACGGGGCTTGCCGGAGGAGACTGTATCGACATCCCACCGTATCGGGGGCTGCCGATGACAGGGTCCACCGACAACTTCTTGGACGGCACCGCCCACATCGTCGTTCAGGCAGGTAGCGTACGCGGCGGAGTCCACCTCAAGGCGTCCCCTGAGCAGACGCTGCCGCTCCCTCGTCAGCTGCCGGCCCGGCCGTGGCTGCTGGTCGGCCGGGACGACGAGGCCGACGCACTGGACGATGCCCTCCGCACGGGTGATCTCTTCGTGGCGGCGATCGACGGTCCCGGGGGCATCGGGAAGACCACCCTCGTGCTGGAATGGGCATATCGGCGCCTGGACCGCTTCCCGGACGGGCAACTCTTCGCCGACCTCGGTGGGTTCGGCACGGGCGAGCAAGGCCCGCCGCCGCTCACGGTGCTTCGCGGCTTCCTGGCCGCCCTCGGCGTTCCGGCCAGCGCGGTCCCGACCGACACCGGTGCGGCATCAGCGCTGTTCCGCAGCCGGCTCGCCGACAAACGTATCCTCATCGTCCTCGACAACGCCGCCACCGCGGCACAGGTCGTTCCGTTGCTGCCTGCGGCAGCGCCCACCGCGGTCGTCGTTACCAGCCGCCACCATCTGGCTGGCCTGGGCACCGGCAGGGTCCGCCGGATCCGGCTCGGTCTCCTGGACCGGGTGGGATCGGCCGCGCTGCTCACCGAGAACCTCGCTGAGTCGGCGGCTGGCGTTGAACCAGCCGCCCTCGACGCCCTGATAGAGCACTGCGGCGGGCTGCCGTTGGCCCTGTCGATCGTCGCAGCCAGGGCGTCCCGGCATCCCGGGCACCCTCTGTCCAAAGTTATCGACGAACTCGGTGCGGCGGAGGCGCACCTCAGCGGCTTCGACGCGGGCACGGAATCCATGCGCCTGCAGTCCGTCTTCTCCTGGTCGACCTCCCGCCTCACTCCGCCGCAGGCCCGGGCATTCCGGCTCGTCGGCACAGCGCCGGTCGCCCTGCTCGGGCAGCACGCCGCCGCGAGTCTGCTAGGTCTTGCGCCGCGGCGGGCCACGGCGCTGCTGGACGAACTGGAGAGAGCGAACTTGGTGGAAGAGCCCACCCCGCGCCGCTATCTGATGCACGCCCTGCTGCAACGGCACGCGGGAGCACTCGCCGAGGAAAACGAACCGACGGCGGACCGCATTGCCGCCGTGCGACGGCTGACCGACTTTTACCTGGGCACCGCCTACCGGGCGGATCGGCTGCTGTTTCCCTTCCGCACACCGGTCACGCTGGAACACTTGGCACCCGGGGTCAGCACGGCGTTGCTCACCGACGAGTCCGCAGCCCTGGCCTGGTTCAACACCGAGTATGGCCAGCTGCTCGTTGTTCTCCGGCAGGCTGAACAGCTCGGCTGGTGGCGCCACGTCTGGCTGCTGGCCCGCCTGCTAGACACCTACCAGCACCGCTGGGCGCTGCTAGTCGACAATGTGGACACCTCGCGCCGGGGCGCCGCCGCCGCCCACGCCCTCGCCGAACCGTATGCGATCTCCTTGGCGGAGCGGCAGCTCGGCCGGGCGCTTACCCACGCACAGCGTTACGACGACGCGCGCCGTCACCTTAACCTGGCCCTGCAGGCCGCCGACGATTACGACGACACGCTCGCCATGGCGCACACCCGGCACGACCTGGCGCGCCTGTCGTCAATTGTCGGCGAGCACGGTGCCGGCCTGCGCCACGCCCGCGAGGCGTTGCGCCTGTACCGCGACTGCGGCGACCCAGTCGGCGAGGCTCATGCGCTGAACCGGGTGGCCCGCCAGCTCGCCGATCTGGGCGATCATCAGGCGGCTCGAACGGCCGCCCAGCAGGCTCTCGCCCTGCACGAGCGGAACGGAGACCCGGCCGGTTCCGCGGTCACCCTCGACAACCTGGGCCACATCGCTCGCCTGCTGGGGCAGCCGGACGAGGCAATCGAGCACTACTCACGCGCGCTCGCGGACGGCACGGCCAACCCGTACCTCGAAGCCGCCGTGGTCGAGCATCTCGGTGACGCCCACGCCGCTGCGGGCGACGACCAGCGTGCGGGCTTCGCGTGGCAGCGTGCGCTGACGCTCTACGAGTCGCAGCTCCGCACCGCGGAGGCCCGTCGCGTCTCCGACCGAATCCTGAGCCTGGGCGGCCCGTAGAGCCGCCCACCCTTCGACGATCTGGCCGTCGTAGCCAGTGGTCGACCACCATGCCCACCACGAACCCGGCGTCAACCTCAACTACTGAGCCAAGTCCAGCCCTGAGATCGGCTGGATGCCCGGACCTGACCTGGCCGGCCCCGGCCTGCGCGCCGGGCTCACGGACGCCCGCCGGAAAGGCCATCCGGACCGGACGTCGGTGCC
Source organism: Micromonospora sp. NPDC049089 (assembly GCF_040648775.1). Classification (NCBI taxonomy): domain Bacteria; kingdom Bacillati; phylum Actinomycetota; class Actinomycetes; order Micromonosporales; family Micromonosporaceae; genus Micromonospora; species Micromonospora sp. NPDC049089. The sequence continues at coordinate 9,357 of NZ_JBEZEH010000104.1, read as the reverse complement.
CGCGCTGCCGTCGTCCCGTGCGCTAGCAGCCGATCTTGGGTGGCCCGCAACACCGTTGTTGATACCTACCTCGAACTGGTCGCCGAGAGCTGACCCATCAGTATCCAACGGGGCCACGGTGATCCCGCAGGGGCGCAGGCGGAGCGCGACCTCGACTCTTCCTCCAGCGCGCAACCTGCCAGCCCGCCCAGATCGGTCAACGGCGCACCCGATAGCGCAGGTGAAGCACCCGGTTGCCCTGAATCACCACGTCAGGATCCCCCAACAGGTGCTGCGCGTGGACCGACCCGAAGTAGCGCTTTCCGGACCCGAACACCACGGGTACGACGTCCATTCGCACCTCGTCGACCAGGCCCGCGGCAAGCACCTGGCCGCCGACGTCGCCAGCGGCGACCTCGACGACGCGGTCACCCGCGAGCTCCTGCGCCTTGGCCACAGCTGCCGTTACGCCGTCGACGAAGTGGAACGGCGCTTGGGGATCCCAGCCCTCGGGCTTCGGCCGGTGCGTCACGACGACCACATGGTCGATTCCGCTCGGCGGCTTCCCGTCCCAGCCGTCGGTCATGTCGAAGACGTGGCGGCCCGCGATCGTCACCCCGATACGGTCCCAGTACGGCCGGACATAGTCGTAGGACATCTGTGACACCTTCAACGCGCCGCTCTCGTCCAACGGGACGTCACCGCTGGTCAACCAGTCGAACAGCGGTCCGGGCTGGTCGTTCTCGTCTGCGATGAAGCCGTCCACCGACACCGAGCTGTACATGACCACGTCGCCCATCGGCGCGCTCCTCTGCTTGGGGATGGCCTCAGGTTAGAGCCCCGTGGACTGCCGCTCTTGTAAGGAATCAATCGCTCGGCAGCGGCCAGCCGTCCAGCACGTGACCAGGATGTTCGCGCAGGAACCGCCGCCGGACCTCGACGTACCGGGTGGGCGTGAGCCCGGTGAAGGCCCTGAACTCGTGGCCGAAGTGGGCCTGGTCGAAGTAGCCGGCGCCACCGGCGAGGTCGGCCCAGTCGATCGGTTCGGCGGGGTTGATCGAGAGCACGGTGGCGGCGAAGCGGTAGGTGCGGGCAAACCGTTTCGGTGTGACGCCGACGAACTCCTTGAACCGCTGTGCGAGGTGAGTGCTGCTGACACCGGCGGAAACCCTCAGGTCGTCGATCGCCACCGCCCCACTGGTCGCGGCGATGATGCGGCTCGTATGGCGGACCAGCCCCAGGCCGGCCGCGTCGCCCAGCCGTCGCATCAGCTCGTCCTCAAGCAGCGTCAGCATCTGGTGGGGTCCCTCGGCCGAGGCCAGCCGGTCTCGCAGCTCGGCGATGGCGGGCCGGCCCCACACCTGCTCCACCGTCGCCGGCCGGTCACACAGCTCCACCGCGGGCATCGGCAGGAACGGTGCCAGCCCCCACGGCTTGAAGTGCACGCCGACGGACCGGGTCCGGAGTGGGTAGCCGAACTCGAACGCACGGGTGGGCGTGGTGACCACGCAGCCGTCGGCGTACTCGGCCGTCTGGACGTCGGCGCCGGCGCGGATGCGGAACGGTGCCCCGAGGTTGACGACGAGGAAAGCCGCCGGACTTGCCGGCAGCGTCAGCCGGGCGTACGGCGGCGCACCCTCCAGGTAGTAGAGGTCGTCGATCAGCCCGTCCAGCGGCGGTCGCGGCACTCTGGACACGTACTCCACGCCCACAGTATCGCCGACGTGGCCGCGGCAGGACGGCAACGGCGCGGACGGTCAGCCGGGCCGAAGGGTGTGGCAAACCTACTGTCGACGCTGAGGTCACCACCAGTCGAAGTAACGGCCCGCGTGGAAGATTCCCACGCCGATGGCGGCGACGATGCCGACGACGAGCACGACCGGAGCGATCACCACGCTGCCGGCCGCGATGCCGATGGCACCCGCGGCGATGGCCAGACCCGCCCCGATGCCGACGCCACCGGCCACCACCCCCGACGTGTCGCCGGCCTCGGCGGCCCGGTTCATGCTGACGTACGAGACGGCTGCCAGACCGATGCCACCGATCACCAGTCCGGCGGTCATCGCGCTGACGGTGGCGACAGTGGCACCGGGCACGGCGATGGCGTACAGCTCCAGGCCACCGCCGACCGCGCCGAGCGCGTCACCGACGCCCATCTCCCAGTCGCCGTGCTGGTAGTCGCCCCACAGGGCGAACGCCGACAGGCCGAAGCCGAGGACACTGAGCCCCTTGCCGAGCATGCCGGTCCGGCCCGGCAGCCCGCGCACGTGCTCGGGCGCCGTGGCACTGGCCGGGATATCCCGACCGCGTCCCGGGTTGGTGGCAGTGCGGATCGCGTTTCCGGCGCTGGCCGGCGCGTCGGTCTCGGTGATGATGACGGCCTGAGATCGCTTGCCGGCCATGGTGCCGCTCGGGTTGGCCTGGATCGCGGCATCCGCGTCCCGGGTCGCCTCCCGGGCGATGTCACCGGCCTTGCGGTACCGGTCGGTCGACTTGATCTGCTTGACCGTGGTGCTGGTCTCCAGGTCGAAGTCCGCCGTGTTGTCGCGCCACGGCATGCCGTACAGCCATTCGAGGATGTTGCCGCGGAACGTCCCCCGGCCGCCCTTGAACTTGAAGTTCCAGATGAACTTCTCGGCGGCGGGCGCGGTGTGCGCGGCGGCCCCGCCGACGGCGCCGGGTGCGGCCGGAGCCTTGCCGCCGCCGGAGTCGGCCGGCGGCGCGGCCGGCGGCGGTTCGGGTGGCGGGGCCGGCGTGGGTGGCGGCGGCTCGGCTGGTGGCGGCTCCGGTGGCGGCGGAGGCGGCGCCGGCTTCGGCTTCGGTGGTGCCGGGGGCGGCAGTACGGCGTGCAGCACCCAGGTGCCGCCCGGGTGCTCGGACCAGTTGCCCCCCTCCAGGTTGAGGGTGACGTTGGCCTGGTAGTAGATGACCGAGTTCTTGTTGTTGATCCGTGGGTCGAGGGTCGCGCCGTGGCTGCTGAGGTAGCGGCGGAAGTCCTCCACTGTGGGGTTCTCGGACCCGGTGAAGTGGGACTCCGTTATGGAGATGTCGTGGGTTTCCGGCCCCTTGACCGTGGTGGGATTGAACCCGGCCGGGTCGACCATTCCCACCGGGTTGTTGCGGCAGTACCGGAACAGGTTGCCCCCGTCGGCGAAGCCGCCCGGGTCGCTGCTCGCCCACCGTCCCAGCCACGGCACGTAGTACCGGGCCCCGGCGTAGCAGAAGCCGGTTTCGTCGTCCACCTCGTGCCCGCCGAAGCGGTACCGCTTCAGGCTGAGGTCGGCGCCCGGCCGGCCGTACCGGTAGGCGGTAGTGCCGTACGGGTGGTACTCCTCGTAGGAGATGAGCACTCCGGCCGCGTCGGTCTCCAGCACGGCCGAGCCGAGGTGGTTGGTGAGCTGGTAACGGATCAGCGGAACGCCGAGCGGGTTGGCCGGGTCGAAGCCGCCGACGTCGACCGTCTTGACCTCCACCTGGGCGACCGGGCCGGTGTCGTCGGCGATCGTGGTGGTCCACCGTTCGTGCTGGAGGGTGCCGGTGACCCGGTTGCGTCGGCGGAACACGGTGACCGCACCCAGGAAGATCCATTCGAGTTGGACGCTGCCCGGCCGGTCCACGACCTTGCGCAGCCGCTGCCCGCTCGCGGCGTAGACGAACCGGGCCTCGCCACCGCCGCCAAGGTCGACCCGGCGGAGCTGGTCGTGGACGTTCCACTCCAGGGCCGGCAGGTGCGGCATGACGGTCAGGTTGCCGACGGCGTCGTGCGCGTACAGGGCCGAGTAGGGGCCACCGTCGGCGTCGCCGGGGAGGCTCGTGGAGGCCAGCCGGTTCGTGGCGTCGGCCGGGTCGTCCTGGTACGCGTACCGGTGATGCCGGGTCCAGCCGGCACCTACACCGGCCTGCGTCCGGAACCGGTGCCGGAGCACTGTGAGGTTGCCCAGCGGGTCGTACTCGTACTCCTCGGTGTAGGCACGTACCGCGCCGGGATCGGTGAGGCTTCCGGCCGGTGGCACATCGGTGTGGTCGCGGATCGCGTCGTTGGGCGCCCCGGCCAACTCCCGCCCGCTCGCACGGACCAGCTGGTAGAGCGGGTCGTACGCGTAGTCGCTGGCGGCCGGCACCGCCGCATTGCCGAAGAAGGTGGGCGCGCCCGGCTCGGCCACCCGGGTCAGGTTGCCCACCGGGTCGTACGTGTAGTGCAGGTCGCGCACCCCGGCGGTGAGCAGACGTTCCAACCGGAACGTCATCGGGTCGTAGAAGTACTCGGTGACCAGCCCGTTGCCGTGCCGGGCGAACCGCCGCCGACCCAGCGCGTCGTAGTCCTGCTCGGACAGGAACTCCACCTCCGCGCCCTGGCCGCGCAGCCGCGCGGTGAGCCGGCCCAGCATGCCGCCCTCGAGGTAGGTCGGTCGCAGCTCGGTGGCGTCGGGCAGGGTGACCACTGTCGGGCGGTTCACCGCGTCGTACTCGGCGGCGGTGCCGAAGACTTCGCTCTCCAGCAGTGGCGCCGCGGCGGCCAGCAGCGCTGCGTGGTCGGGCGCGGCTGCCACCGGCGACCAGTCCGGGCCGTCGACGTGATCGGTGGCGAGTCTCCGTTCGGCGCGGCGCGGGTTGCCCTTGAAGTCCACCTCGGGCACCCGCACCTGGCCCGCCGGGTCGAACACCAGGTACGGCACGCCGTGCAGGCCCAGCGTCGCCGCGTCCGGATGCCGGTCGCCGAAGACCACGTACTGCACACAGCGCTCCGCGCCGGCGGACTCGCGGACGTACACGCCGACGGGCCGGTGCAGGGCGTCGTACGTCGTGCGGAAGGTCCGGCCGTGTTCGTCCCAGATCCGGCGCACCCCGCCGAGCACATCCTGGAACACCCACCGCTCGCCCTTCTCCGCGCTCCACGACCGCACTCCCGCGCCGTGCATGGCGGTGGCCGCGTTGGCGATGTGCCGGCCCAGCGCGTCGTACCCGTCCGAGGACCGGCCGGTGAGGTCTCCCCTGGTGCGTACGCCGAACCGCTGGCCGGCGCCCCGGTCGGCCACCGTGTAGACGGCCCGACCGAGGCTGTCGAAGTGGATCACGGAGGGCGTGTCGGCGTGCTTGGCGGCGAGCCACGCGGCGCGGGTGGCCGGGTCGGCCGGTTCCGGATCGGACACGGCGGGGCTGCCCCGCTCGGCGTACCACTGGCTGTCGAGCACCGTGTCGTTGGCGTCGAACAACCGGTGCGACCAGGCCGTGGACTCGACCCGGCTGAGGGTGCCGTCCGGATACCGGGTCAGCACGGCCCGGCCCAGCGGGTCGTAGTAGCGAATCGCTGTGGCGCCGATCTCGCGCAGCGCCGCCGCGTCCTCGTACTCGTGGGTGGTGCTGAAGTAGGGCTGGTACCGCTTCACCGGGTTGCCCTTGTTGTTGACCACAGTGCGGCCGGTGCCGACCCAGCGCGGGTCGGCGTCCACCTCGACGGCCACCCCGTCCTCACCCACCTCCAGGGCCCTGCCCGGATGCACCCGCGACTTGGTGATCGCCACACCACCGGTGCCGGTGCTGTACTCGTAGCTCTCCAACCAGCGCGGGTTGGTCGGGCCGTGCCGTTCCCGGTGCCGGCCCCGGCTGTACGCGGGCTGGCCGTTGACCATCCAGTTGAACGGGTCGTACGTGAACGTCAACGTGGGATCGTCGAGCGTGTCGCCGTCCCCGGCGCCGGGCCGGCCGAGCAGCGCCGAGGCCACCACCCGGCCCAACTCGTCGTAGCGCACCGCGCGCCGCTGCCCGTTCGGGTCGGTGACGAGGCTCGGACCGAGCACCCGGTAGTCGTTGACAGCTGTGGTGACCGACCAGGCCGCCTGGTCGATGGTCACCCGCTCGGTGAGCAGGTGGTAGCCGTCGAAGGTGACCGCCGTCGCCATGTCCAGCGCGTCCCGGGCCCCGTTGGACAGGTAGAAGTGCGCGGCCGGATCGTCTGGATAGCGCAGCTCGCCGGACGGGATCCACCAGTCCGGGCCGCCGTCGAGGTGCACGTAGCCGGCGGCGGCCAGGTCCGCGTCGGTCACCGCCGTGCCGTAGCCGGCGGCCAGCGCGGCCGGGGTGAAGGCAAGTTGGTACGTCTGGTGCCCCAGCCCCAGGCTGTCCCACTGACCGGCCGGCAGCGGCGTCAGCGCGTTGTCCCGGAACCGCACCTGTGACCGGGACAGCAACCGCCGCTGCGCGCCGACCTCGTCGGCCACCACCTCGTACCCGATCGGGGTGGCCGCGGCGAACCCGACGAGCAGTTCGGCGCGGGTGAACAGCGGACCGGCCGGGGCCAACCCGGTCAGTTCGTGCCCGACCGCCTCGTACGCGGCGCGGATCCGGTACGCCGGCACCGGCAGCGTCTCGTCGATGTCCGGGGTGTACCACTGCTCGCCGTACGTGACGTGACGGCGTCGCTGTTCGGCGGTCACCTCGGCGGGCAGCTCCGGGTCGGGCGTGGTGCGGCCGTAGACCACCGCCGCAGCCTGGACGACGGTGCCGTACGGGCCGAGGACCAGGTTGAGCCGGTGGCTGATCCGGGGCTCGTCCGGCTGCCGGTCATAGGAGAGGCTGACCGCCTCCCGCTCGACGGCGACGAACACCCGCGCGTCCAGCCGCTGCACCTGGTACGTCTGCTCGACCACCCCGTACGGGTGCTCCTGCGCGGCACTGCCGTCGTACGAGTACACCTCCTGCCGAAGCGGCAGGCCGCGCAACGCCCGCCGGCTCTCCCGCAGCTCCGCGGCGGAGACTCCGGCCGGCAACTCCTCGCTGGGCAGGTGCCGGCCGGCGTACCACTCGGCGGACAGGTCGACCGGGGCGCCGGTGTGGTACCAGGTCTTCGTGGTGACCGGTGGCTGGTACAGCTCGGGCGAGGTGTCCTGGTTCCCGTCGACCGCCTCGACGCCCAACACGTGGTCCACGAACGACTCGCCGTCGATCTGCTCGACCATGCCGAAGCCGGCGAACTCCCGCTCGACGCCGTCGTAGTGCCCGTGGTGGTAGCGGTAGCCGGTGACCAGCCGGGTCCCGGTGATCCGGTCCACCTGTTCGACCCGCTCGACGACCTGCACCGGGAACGGCAGCACGGTCACCCACGGCTGGCCGGCTCGCCGGTCGGCCAGCTGGAAGGCGGTGGAAGTGGCGTACCGGATGGTGGTCTCGCCGCCCAGGTTGTTCACCACCCGGGTGAGCAGGTGCGGCTTGCCGTCGGCGGCCAGATTCAGGTAGCGCACCGGGCCGGCGGCGTCGCCGGGCAGCGGCGACGACCACACCAGGCAGCCGGTGCCCGTGCCCAGCAGGTCGGTCACTGTCACCGTCGAATCGGGCGTGACATGCGGCAGGTCGGGCAGCTCGACGGGGGCCGACCAGCCGTTGCCGGACTGGTTGTACCAGAGCCGGATCTCGCGCCGGCCCAGGTAGCACAGGTCCATCACGCCGGTGCCGTCCACGTCGGTGAGGAGCACCCGGGCCGGATCGAACTCGTCCAGCCCGGTGAACCACGGCGCGTCGTCCATCTCGACAGCGGTGCCGAATCGTCCGTAGCCGACGTTGGGCCAGTAGCAGACGGAACCGTCGCGGACCCGGACCAGGTCGGTGAGCCCGTCGCCGGACATGTCGGCGAGGAAGATGCTCTGCCGGTCATCGGAGCGCAGCAGCCGCGGCCCACGGTCCTCGTCGGCGGGCCAGATCGCGGGTCGCGCCGGGCCGTATCCCGCCTCGGCCAGCGACTCGTGCCAGGCCAGCACTGTGTCACCGGCGATCAGCAGGTCGGCACGGCCGTCCCCGGTGAGGTCCAGCAGCAGCAGGTCGGGGCTGGCCCAGTCGACGGCGGGCAGCTCGCGGAACGGCTGGAAGCCGGACCAGCCGGCGTCGTCGGTACGGCGGACGAAGCCCGCCGGTACGGTGCCGAGCTGGACCAGCTCGATCCGTCCGTCACCGTTCACGTCGACCAGTTGCTGGCGTCCGCCGGCCAGGTTGGTCAGCGACGGCACGGTGGGCAGCGCGGCGACCGGGCCGATCCGGCCGGCGCCGAGGTTCGGCCGGTAGTAGAGGGCACCGTCGTGCCCGGTCAGCACCCCGGCGAGTCCGTCCCCGTCCAGGTCCACCCACAGCTCGGTCCGTCCGTCCACGCCGGCCGGCAGGTTCTCCAGGCTGCCGCGCTCCAGTTCCCGGGTGGTCGTTGCGATGGTGGCCGGTGTGTATTCGAAGGTCACCGGGGGCAGTGCGGCGCTGGTGCGCCCGCCGCCGGCGGCCGGGGCGTAGCCGCGCTGGGTCACCTCGACCAGGGTGGACAGCACCGGCCCGGTGGCGTACTCCAGCTCCACCGCGCGGACCAGGCAGTCCGCGCCCACCTCTGGCTCGTCGGGGAAGTGGTGGAACATCAGGATCCGGCGGCACAGCCGGTAGGTGCGGACCTCGAACCCCGCGCGGTAGGTGGAGAACGGGTCCGGCCGGCAGGTCCAGTCCCCGGTGTCAGCAGGTAGCGGGGTGTCCGGGTGGTGCTCGCCGTAGTCGAGCACGACCTCGAACAGCCAGCCGGCGTCGGCGATCTGGGTCGGCGTCAGGTCCACCGGGCGCCGGCCGTCGGAGTCGAGCAGCGGCACCGTGTTGCCGTACCGCACCGACTTGAGGTAGCGGTTGACGTTCCGGTCGGTGCGGTGCCGTTCGTGCGGCCGGTCCAGGTCCAGGCCGGCGGTGTCCTCGGCCTTGTAGGTGTAGGTGACCGCGTTGCCCCGATCGTCGCGGGTCTCGCAGAGCAGCCAGGTGTGCACCCGCCCGCCCAGCCCGACGCGGGAGCCGCCGTCGCGGCCGTACACGGCCAGCAGGTTCGACCCGGACAGGGTGCGCCAGTGCACGTCGCCGTCGGAGTCCCGGGTCCACCGCTCGATGCGGGCGAACGCCCCCTCGGTCCGTGGCCGGAACCGCTGCACCGTGTGCCCGGCGACCGGTGTGCCGCCGGGCACCGGGACCAGGTCGTCCTCCCCGGACAGCAGGAAGGTGTCGGTGTCGTCGTAGCGGGGCAGGCCGCGGTCGGTGCGCCGGGTGATGGCCGGCACGGGCACCTGCCAGCCGATGCCGAACGGGCCGTTCCCGGTGCCCGAGTCGTAGCTGAGGGTCAGGTCGGGTTGGAACCCGGACCGGCCGCCGCTGACCGGGATGGGAACGGACATGCCGCCGGTCCCGGTGACCGGGTGGGCGGCGAACGTCTCGCCGATGGCCCGGATCGCGCCGCCGCCGGTGGGCAGGCTGATCGCCGGTCCGCCGAGTCCCGGCCCGGTCGCGCCCCGACCGGCCGGCGGCGACCCGGCGCCGGTCGCGTCGGTCGGCGGCCCGCCCGGTCCGAATGCCCCACCCGGTCCGCCGGGAGCGCCG
>NZ_JBEZEH010000103.1:0-23630 GCF_040648775.1 Micromonospora sp. NPDC049089 | reverse complement strand
TGAGTTAGTCTTAACCAGTCGACGCGGGGTGGAGCAGCTCGGTAGCTCGCTGGGCTCATAACCCAGAGGTCGCAGGTTCAAATCCTGTCCCCGCTACCACTGAAAGTGATACAGGTCCGGCCCCCACAGTGTGGGGGCCGGACCTGTTTGGTGCCGCTGTCAGGAGCGAGGGGCCCGCAGGGGCCGGTACCTCGTCGGCACCGACCCCCGGCGGGTTCTACCGCAGGCCGAAGGCCCGGGTGACGTTCTGGGTGACGCCGCCACCGTTGCGCTGCTTGGCGGTGACCCGGATCGACACGAAGTCTGCCCGGGGCGGCGCGTTCAACGACGCCTGCCAGGTTCCCTTCTTTTCCCGCAGGTCCTGCCGCTGCCAGGTCACCCCGTCGTCGTAGGAGATCTCCAGTTGGAGTGACGACACGGCATCCCGAGCCGCGGTGCTGCCCACCACCACTGGCGTGATCGAGAAGTCGGTTCGGCGCTTCGTCCGACCCGCGAAGTCCACGTCCGTCCCGTAGTCCAGCTGAACCAACGGGATGGCCTGCACCTCGGCGGTGCCGCCGGAGACGAAGCTCCACTCGGTGTGCGTGGCGGTCGAGTACGGGCTGAACTCGGGCTTGCCCGTGGTCTCGACGACCAGCCGGTACGGCAGTTTCTCCGGTGACAGGTCACCTGCGCCGACCTCTGGCCAGCCGTTGAACTGGGTCAGCTGCTTGTCGCCCTGATAGAACGTGGCGATCTGCGACATGCTGGCCCCGCCGCTGTGGGCGGCGCCCGCGTCGCCGAAGCCCTGGATGTAGGCGCTCATGGCGGTCTCACCACGGAACGGGATCTCGGTGCTGAGCATCCGTGGCCGGGTGATGGGCCCGAACCAGCGGTCCTTCTGGACGCTGCCCGGCCGGTAGGCGATGGCCTCCGTGTTGGACCGCGCCCAGTCGGCGACGTCGGCGTACTGCATCCACTTGATGCCGCCGCCCGCGGAGACCCAGTCGGTGCGCGGCCCCGGCGCGACCGGCTCGAACGGGAACGGCCGTGCCGCCGCGTACTCGTACGGCGGGAAGTCCATCCGGGTCTCGCTGGACTGCTTCCCCGGGGGCGGGGAGAAGGTGAGATCGATCCGGGCGAGGTTGCGCGGGTCGGTCTTGGCGGACGGGTCCTTCGGCACCCCGCCCCTGTGGTAATCCACAAGGTCGTACAGGTACTTCGCCCTGGGGTGGGCGACGACAACCAGTCGTAGCGGCTTGCGGCCGGCAGCGATGATGTTCTGGATCAACGCCTCGCCCTCGTCCATGGTCACCGAGGCCACCGGGATCGGTCCGGTCGTCACGGCGTCGGGGTTGCCGTACCACTCGCTTTTGCGGCCCGCGCGGTCGTTGACCACGACGAGCATCGCCGCGCCGGCGGTGTGCGCCGCCGCTGCCTGGTCCGTGGGGGTCACTGAGTCGTTGCCGCGGACGACCACGGCCCTGCCGCGGGCGGCCAGGCCGGCGTAGTCGGCGGTGCCGCCGGCACCCGCGAAGACGGCGTCCAGGCGCGAGGTGCCGTCGGGCAGGGGCGGGGAACCGGGCTGGGCGAGCGGGTCGCTGAGCTGCCGGCCGGGGTAGCTGATGGCCAGCGGCGTCTGCTCGGCGCGGATCCGGGTGGTGAAGACGAAGCTGCCCTTGCGCACCTTGTTCCCGGTCGGCAGGGCCCACAGGCTGTCGTAGGCGGCGCCCGGCCAGAACGTCTCGCGCAGGGCGTTCCAGTCGGCGGGTGTCGGCTCGCTCTCGGTGAAGGAGCGGTAGACGTCGATTCGACTGTTGACGACGGCGGTCGGCTGGGGTGTGGCCACCTTCACCTGGCGGGCCCGCGCGGCGTCGAGTTCCACTACCCGGTTTGTCGTCAGGTCGACCTCCGGAGCGGTCAGCATCGCGAGCCCGAGAGAGCGGGGCCCGTGCAGACCCTCCACGTCCGCCGCCGCGACGACGGTGTAGGAGCCGGGCGTCAGGCGGGCGGTGAGCTTTCCGTCCGGCACCCACATGAAGGCGGAGCCGGTCTCGGCGTTGACGACCTCGACCTCGCCGCTCATGGGCTGGCCGGCGCGGTCCTTCAGGTGGATGGTGAGGTCGTACTTCTTGGACTCGACGGCGACCCCGACGGCCGTGTGCACCTCGCCTGCGGCGAAGCGGGCGGTGACCTGGGCGGAGTACCTGCCGGGGGAGAGGCCGGCCGGGGCCACCACGACGTCGACAGTCGCGCTGGCCCGAGCGGGCACCGTGACGCGGTCGGCGGTTGCTGTGAACGTCTGCGCGGGGGCGGTGCCGTGATCGACGGAGAGCTCCAACGCGATCGGGCCGTCCGTCGTGTTGGTGTAGGTGATCGTCCGCTTGATCGGCTGTGGCGCGCTGCCCCAACCGACGAGTCCGGCGTCCACCGACCCGGACGCGACGATCTGGTCCTGGTGGTAGGCGGCGGCGACGTTCAACCGACCGCTACCGGCCTGGTAGGCGTCGTAGTCGGGCGTGCGGACGCTGGTGCCCATCAGCGCGTCCTTGAGCTGCCGCGCGCTCCAGGTCGGGTGCTTCTGCACCAGCAGGGCGGCCGCCCCGGCGACGTGCGGCGCTGCCATCGAGGTGCCACTGTCGACCCGGTAGTAGCCCTCACCCCAGGGGATGTGCTGCGAGCGTGCCGCCAGCACGTCCACCCCGGGTGCGGTCATGTCGGGCTTGAGGGCCTCGTCGTTCATCCGGGGCCCGACGCTGGAGAAGCCCGCCAGGTGGTCGGAGGTGTCCACCGCGCCGATGGTCAGCGCGGCGTCCGCGGTGCCCGGCGCGCCGAGGGTGTACGGATCTGGTCCGCTGTTGCCGGCGGCCACGACGAAGAGCGCACCCGTCTCGGCGGTCAGCTGGTTGACGGCCTGGCTCAGCGGGTCGTCCTGGGTGTGCCAGGCGCTCACGCCGAGGCTCATGTTGATCACTTTGGCGTGCTCGGCCCGTGCCGCCCACTCCATGCCCGCGATGATCCCCGAGATGGACCCGCTGCCGTACTCGTCGAGAACCTTGCCGATCACCAGGTCGGCGTCGGGGGCCACGCCCCGTTCCTTGCCGCCGGAGGCAGCGCCCGTCCCGGCGACGGTGGACGCGGTGTGCGTGCCGTGCCCGTTCCGGTCGATCACGTCCTGGCCGGCGATGAAGCTTCGGGAGGCCACCACCTGGTCGGCGAGATCCGGGTGCGTGGTGTCCACTCCGCTGTCCAGGACGGCGACCCGGACGCCGCTGCCGGTGCCACCCGCGGCCCACGCCGCGGGCGCGCCGATCTGGGCGGTGGTGTCGGCCAGGGTGGCCTTCGCCTTGCCGTCGAGCCACACCTTGTCGACGCCGGCCGCGAAGGAGGGCGCCGGGGTGGCAGCGCTGCGGCCGGTCGGCGACTGTCCACTGGTGAGGGCCGACCAGAAGTCCGCCGCCTGCGATCGGCGGGTGCGGATCGCCTCACCACGGACGGAGGGCAGCTCCAGCGTGGTCTGCGCGCCCGGCAGCGTGGTGCCGGTCCTGAGCTTCGCCGCACCCGTCGTGCGGGTGACGATCAGGGGAAGGTCGGCGGTCCGCGCGTCGTCGTAGCCCTGGGCGATGAGCTGGGTGACGTCGAACAGCTGCTTGTCGAGTCGACCGGTGGCGAGGTACGGCAACGCCTCGTCCGGGTACACGTAGGTGTCCCGGCCCTCAGTGGAGATGCGTACGGAGCCGGTGGCGCCCGGGGCGCGCTTGACGTCCACCGATTCGGTCGCGCCGTGGACGCCCGGGGTCACCGTCACCCGGTCGCCGGTGATCAGAGTGACCGTGACGGGGGTGCGGTCCGCGTCGCCGCTCGGAGCGGGTCTCGTCGGCGGCGGTGGGGGTGGTGGGGCGCCGTGTGCCGCCGTGGGGGTGAGGAGAGCGGCGACGACTGTGACGCCGACCGCTGCCGCCGCAGATCTTCGGGTGCGAGAGATCCGCGCACTGCCTAAAGAGGTGAGCATGAGGCGAATCCGATCACCTCGAGAGATTCATGTAAAGATCATCATCTTTGCCGGGACGTTGCGAGCGCGTTGCGCACCGGCCGGGGAGCTTCCGCACCATCCGGTCCCGTGATTCGGCGTGGACCGACGTGCCGAGGTTGCGCCCTTCGGCGAGGATGGGCACATGTCTTCATTCGGTAAGTGGTGGGGCCGCCTGAGCGCGGTCTTCGGTGCGGTCGTACTGGCGGTCTTCGTGCCGGTCGCAGCCTGGGCGTCCACAGGCACCGGCGAACTCGTGGTGGAGGCCGCCAAACGGCGAGGCCGCGGTGGCTTCGGGGTGCTCCCGCTGCTCTGCTGCCTGGTGGTGGTCGCGATCGTCGTGTTCCTGGTGTTGCGTCTGATGCGCAACCGCCGGGGTGGCCCGCCGCGCTGACGAGGCCGGGAGACGCCGGAGGGTCACCAGCGGCCGGTTCCGGTCTGGCCGCCGGTGCTCACCGCCGCCAGGGCCGCGATGGCCTGGGACAGGAAACGCGCGGTGGCCTCGCGGGTCCCGTCACGCTTGACGCGGATCCGCTCGGCGGCGGCGACCAGCAGGGTGCGCACCTTGGCGTGTCCCTGGGGTGGCGGCGCCGGCGCCGGCCCGAGCAGGTCGGCGATGCTGGCACCGAACTCGGCGGCACGTCGCTGGGCCGGGTCGGTGATGCTGCCCTCGGCGTAGCGGCGGACCTGGGCGCTGGCGTTCAGCCCACGTTCGTGGCCGAGAACGGCGCCGACCTCACCATTGGTGGTCAGAAAGTTGATCACGTCGGCGACCGTGTCCGGGTGGCGGGTGCCCCGGAATCCCGCCCAGTACATCGACGCCCGTGCCCACTGAGCCCCCGGCGGGCCGGGGAAGCCGACGATGCCCAACTCGGACTCGGTGAGTCGCTGAAGCTCCGGTAGCTGGTGCGACCAGGCGAAGGACGCCGCCGTCGCGCCGCTCACCACCAGTTGCCGGGCCGGCTCGCCGCTGTCGGCCTGCTCGACCAGGGCCGCACTCGGCGTGGCTCGGCTCTGACGGGCCCGCTGCCACAACTCGAACCACGCGATCAGCTCGTCCGCGCCGAAGCCGAGCTGGTTGCCCCGGTAGAACTCGCCGCCCTGCGACCGCAACCAGAGCCAGAGTGCCCGGTAGTCGCCCGAACCGTCCATGGTGCCGGCCACCCGGCGGTCGCTGGCCTCGGTGACCTGCGTGGCCCAGGAGATGTAGTCGGGCCAGGTCATCCCGGCGCGGGGCTCCGGCATCTCCAGCTCCCGCAGCAGGTCCCGGTTGAACACCACCACGGCGTGGGTCTGCCCGGCGGCCACCGCCATCGTCCGCCCCTCCACCGTGCCGTAGCGGATCAGACCCTCCGGCAGGCCCCGAAGATCCAGGCGGTGGTCGGTGAGGTCGAGGATGACCTGACGTTGGGTGTACTCGGTCAGCATGGCGTCGTCGATCTGGATCAGGTCCGGTACGTTCCCGCCACCCGCCTGGGTGGCCAGCCGGTCGTAGTAGCCGTCGGCGCCCTGCCAGGTGACCCGGAAGGTGACCCGGGGGTTGCGATCCGAGTAGAGCCGCAGCGCCTTCTCGGTGAGCTCGGCCCGTTTGGTGCCACCCCACCAGAAGACCGACAGCTCGACGGGCCCGTCCTGGGTCGAGGTGGCGGCGTCGTCACTGCACCCCGCCAGCCCGCCGGACGCGAGCAGAGGTGCGCCGAGCAGCGCGCTGAGCAGTCGGCGCCGACCCGGGTCCGCGCCGAGGCGGTCGAGCGAGGGGCGAACAACGGGCACGGGGCTCTCCTGGACCTACGGGGGTGGCGGTCGGACCATTCACGCAGGCAGCACATGAAGGTGTCAACGTCCGTCCGGTCACCCTCGGCCGGGTGGTCGAATCAGGCCGCGCGATCTCGCGTGGTGTACTAGGGCGCGTGGAACTTCTGCACTCGGGCAAGGTCCGGGACGTCTACGCCGACGGCGACGACCTGATCCTGGTGGCCTCGGATCGCATCTCGATCTACGACGTGGCGCTGCCGACGCCGATCCCGGACAAGGGCCGTCTGCTCACCGCGCTCTCGCTCTGGTGGTTCGAGCAGCTCGCCGACCTCGTGCCGAACCACGTCATCTCGGCCACCGACGTGCCCGCCGAGTTCGCCGGGCGGGCCATCCGCTGCCAGCGGCTGGACATGCTCCCGGTCGAATGCGTCGCCCGCGGTTACCTGACCGGCGGCGGCCTGCGGGAGTACGAGAAGACCGGCGCGGTCTCCGGCGTGGAGCTGCCGCGAGGGCTCGGCGAGGCGTCGATCCTGCCCGAGCCGATTTTCACGCCGTCGAGCAAGGCCCCGGCCGGCGAGCACGACGAGCCCATCACGTACGACGACGTGGTGGACAAGGTGGGTCAGGCCACCGCCGAGCGGCTCCGGCAGATCACCATCGACATCTACCGGCGCGGCGCCGAGCTGGCCGCCGACCGGGGCATCCTGGTCGCCGACACCAAGATCGAGCTGGGTTGGGCGCCGGACGGCACCCTGGTCCTCGCCGACGAACTGCTCACCTCCGACTCGTCGCGGTTCTGGCCGGCCGAGTCGTACCAGCCGGGCCGGGTGCAGTTCTCCTACGACAAGCAGTACGTGCGGGACTGGGCCACCGGCAGCGGCTGGAACAAGCAGGCCCCCGCCCCGGACATGCCGGCCGAGGTGGTCGAGGCGACCCGGGCCCGCTACATCGACGTCTACGAGAAGCTCACCGGCAACCGCTGGGAGTGACCGGCTCACTCGACCCAGTCGAGGGTGCGCTGCACTGCCTTGCGCCACTGGCGCAGCTCTTTCTCGCGCAGGTCCGGAGCCATGGCCGGCTCCCACTGCGCGTCGGAGCGCCACTGCGCCCGCAGTGTCGCCAGGTCCGGCCAGAAGCCGACCGCCAGACCGGCCGCGTACGCGGCACCCAGGCAGGTGGTCTCGGTGATCCGGGAACGGACCACCGGCACGTCGAGCACATCGGCGAGGAACTGCATGAGCAGCCCGTTCGCGGTCATCCCGCCGTCCACCCGGAGACGACGCAGCGCCACGTCAGAGTCGGCGTTCATCGCGTCGACCACCTCGCGGGTCTGCCACGCCGACGCCTCCAGCGCCGCACGCGCCAGGTGTCCCTTGGTGATGTAACCGGTCAGGCCAGCGATGACCCCGCGGGCGTCGCTGCGCCAGTGCGGGGCGAACAGCCCTGAGAACGCCGGCACCACGTAGCAGCCGCCGTTGTCGTCCACGGTGCGGGCCAACTCCTCCACCTCGGCGGCCGTGGAGATCAGCCCGAGGTTGTCCCGCAGCCACTGCACCAGCGAGCCGGTGACCGCGATGGCGCCTTCTAGGGCGTACGCCGGTGGTTGGTCCTTGATCCGGTAGGCGACGGTGGTGAGCAGACCGTGCGTCGACGGGACCGGGGTGGCGCCGGTGTTGAGCAGCAGGAAGCTGCCGGTGCCGTAGGTGCATTTCGCCTCACCCGGCTGGAAGCAGGTCTGCCCGAACAGGGCGGCCTGCTGGTCGCCGAGCGCACTCGCCACCGGCACCCCGGCGAGCACCCCCCTCGCCGTGCCGTACACCTCGGCGGAGCAGCGGATCTCCGGCAGCATCGCCGCCGGAACACCCATCGCGTCCAGCAGATCCGGCGCCCAGTCGAGGGTCGTGAGGTCCATCAGCATGGTCCGGCTGGCGTTGGTCACGTCGGTGACGTGCTCGCCGGTCAGCTTCCAGATCAGCCAGCTGTCCATGGTGCCGAAGAGCACCTCGCCGCGGTCGGCACGCTCACGCAGGCCCTCGACCTCGTCGAGCAGCCAGCGCAGCTTCGGCCCGGCGAAGTAGGTGGCCAGCGGCAGGCCCGTGCGGGCCCGGAACCGCTCCTCGCCGTACGCCGACGCAAGCTCGCGCAGCAGCGGCCCCGTCCGGGTGTCCTGCCAGACGATGGCGTTGGCCACCGGGCGGCCGGTGGCCCGGTCCCAGACGACAGTGGTCTCCCGCTGGTTGGTGATGCCGACAGCGGCCAGCCCGGACGCGTCGGTGCCGGCGGCCCGCAGCGCCTCGGCGACCACCTGCTCGACGTTGTCCCAGATCTCCTCGGCGTCGTGCTCCACCCACCCCGGTCGGGGGAAGATCTGCCGGTGTTCGCGCTGGGCCACGGCGACGATGTCCCCGGCACGGTCGAAGACGATGCACCGCGAGGAAGTGGTGCCCTGGTCGATGGCGGCGACGTACTGGGGGGTCACCGCAGCACCGTACCCGGACGGCGGCGCGGCGCGACAGGCGTCACGGCGGGTTCCGGCCCGCTGCCGTCGGCGGCCGTCGGCTTCCCCTACGATGTGCGAACGTGCGCGACATCGCAGTTTTCAGTGGAACCGCCCATCCCGACCTGGCTGCCGAGATCTGCGCCCACCTGGGGGTGCCGCTGCACCCGGTGCGGGTCTCCCGGTTCGCGAACGACTGTCTGGAAGTCCAGTTGCAGGCCAACTGCCGGGAGCGGGACGTCTTCCTGATCCAGCCGTTGGTGCCGCCGGTGCAGGAGCACCTGGTCGAGCTGCTGCTGATGATCGACGCCGCCCGGGGTGCCTCCGCCGGTCGGATCACCGTGGTGCTGCCGCACTACGCGTACGCCCGCTCGGACAAGAAGGACGCCCCACGGATCTCGATCGGCGCGCGGCTCGTCGCTGACCTTCTCACCTCGGCCGGGGCGGACCGGGTGCTTGCGATGACCCTGCACTCGCCGCAGGTGCACGGCTTCTTCAGCGTTCCGGTGGATCACCTGCACGCGCTGCGGGAACTGGCCACCCACTTCCGGCGCTACGACCTCAGCAACACCGTGGTGGTCTCGCCCGACCTGGGCAACGCCAAGGAGGCCGCAGCCTTCGCCCGGCTGCTCGGCACTCCGGTCGCGGCCGGGGCGAAGCAGCGGTTCAGCGACGACCTGGTCAAGATCAGCGCGGTGATCGGCGACGTGACCGACCGCGATGTCATCGTGCTGGACGACGAGATCGCCAAGGGCAGCACGGTGGTCGAGCTGATGGAGCATCTGCGCGGCCTGAAGGTCCGGTCGATCCGGCTCGCCTGCACGCACGGCCTCTTCTCCGGCGACGCGTTGCAGCGGCTCAGCGACCAGGACGGCGTCCTGGAGATCGTCTGCACCAACACGGTGCCCATCCCGGCCGCCAAGCGGGTCCCCAAGCTGCAGGTTTTGTCGGTGGCTCCCGCCCTGGCCGAGGCGACGCGCCGAATCCACAACGGAGAATCCGTCTCCGCCCTCTTCGCCTGACCGCCCCGCGCACCTTGCGCCCTGCCCCGCGCGCGTTGCGCCCTGCCCCGTGCCGTACCTGCCTCCGCCGATCTTGCAGTTTCGGTTGTCGAAAAGCGTGGATGCCACGGATGTCGGGACAGTAAGCGCAAGATCGCGGCCAGACCCGGTGGATCATGGAGTTATGGTGCCTGGTTCGGCGTCATACGAGAGCTTTGTCCCCCACCACAACTCCATGATCGACGGAGCGGGCCGGGGCAGGGCGGGGCGGACCGGGGCGGGCCGGGGCGGGCCGGGGCGTGGTGAGGCCGGGGCGGTCGGGCCGGGGGTGGGGCGGGTCGGGTTAGTGCGGGGTGTGGTTGTGACTGGTTAGGCCGGTGGTTATGCGGACGGTGGTGCCGGCGGTGCCGGTGACCACCTCCATCGCGTCGGTCAGCTCGCGGGCCAGCCACAGGCCCCAGCCGCCGGCGGTGTCCGGGGCGGGCCGACTGCGGTCGCCCAGTCGTTGTGGGCTGATCCCGTGCCCGTGATCGGCGACCTCGCAGACCAACGCACCCGACTCGTGCCAGAGTCGCAGCCAGCCGCGCCCGCCGCCGTGCCGCACCGCGTTGGTGATCAATTCGTTGATCGCGAGCACGAAGTCGTCCAGCCGTTGGCCGCTGAGGCCGGAGGCATGCGCGCAGGAGGTGACCGAGTGTCGAATCTCGGTCACCTGGGCCTGGTCAAAGGCTTCGGCGATCAGGAGGGCAGGTTCGATGGGCACAACCGTACGCGGTGCGTGCGGATCTGCGTTTGTCATGGGCCCGTCCCGGCGGCACATCTCGGAGTAATTCGCGGCTTTTCCACCGTACGTCAGGGTTTCCTGAACCGCACTCGCTGCTTGCCGTGTGCCGGCCCGGTTGTGGCATCCTGACCGCCATGCCGTCGCCGCCGGGTGGGTTCGAGGTGCCGCTGTGGCGTGCGCTCACCGTGTTCAGACTGGCCTCCCTGGCGTACGTCTGCGTGCTCGCGGTGCGCGACGCCGACCGGTACGCCCACCCGTACGCCGTCGGTGCCCTGATCCTTTTGATGATCGCCTGGACGGGCGCGACAGCGGTCGGGTACGCCCGGCCGGCCTGGCGGCGCTGGCCGCTGCTGCTGGCCGACCTCGGGGTGGTGGTGGCCATCGTGCTGGCCACCCCGTGGGTGGTCGGCCGGACGGCGCTCGCCCACGGCGTACCCACCCTGGGGGTGGCCTGGATGGCCGGCCCGGTGCTGGCCTGGGCCGTCTCCGGTGGCCGGCGGCGGGGCACCGTCGCCGCGCTGCTGGTCGCCGGCGCGGACCTGGCCACCCGGGAGCGCATCGGTCAGTCCTCGTTCACCGGGGTGATCCTGATGCTGCTCGCCGGGGTGGTGGTCGGGCACGTGGCCCGGCTCGCGGTGAGCGCCGAGGAGCGGTTGCAGCGCGCGGTGGAGCTGGAGGCCGCCACCCGGGAGCGGGAGCGGCTGGCCCGGGACATCCACGACTCGGTGCTCCAGGTGCTGGCGCTGGTGCAGCGGCGCGGCGCCGACCTGCCCGGGGAGGCCGGCGAGCTGGCCCGACTGGCCGGTGAGCAGGAGGTTGCTCTGCGGGCGCTGATCGCCGGGGCCGGCCCGGCCGCCGCGAGCCTCCCGGACGGCGGCGAGGCGGTGGACCTGCGGACCCTGCTCGGCCGGTACGCCTCGGCGGCGGTGGCGCTCTCCGCCCCGGCCAGCCCGGTGCCGCTGCCCCGACGGGTGGCCGCGGAGTTGGCCGCCGCGACCGGCGCGGCCCTGGACAACGTGGGGCGGCACGCCGGCGGGCGGGCCTGGGTGTTGATCGAGGACGAGGGGGCGACGGTGACCGTGTCGATCCGCGACGAGGGGCCGGGCATTCCGGATGGCCGGCTGGACGAGGCGGCCGCCCAGGGTCGGCTCGGCGTGACCCAGTCGATCCGGGGACGGGTGGTCGACGTGGGCGGCACCGTGCGGATCGTGTCCGCCCCCGAGGCGGGCACCGAGATCGAGCTGAGCGTGCCGAGGTGACGGCGGCGAACCCGGTCCGGGTGATGGTGGTGGACGACCATCCGATGTGGCGGGAGGGCGTGGCCCGCGACCTGACCGAGGCCGGTTTCCTGGTGGTGGCGACCAGCGGCGAGGGACGACAGGCCATCCGCGTGGCCGCCGCCGCCCGGCCCGACGTCGTCGTCCTCGACCTGCAGCTACCCGACATCTCCGGCGTCGAGGTGATCCTGGGGTTGCGCGCGGCGCTGCCCGCCGTACGGGTGCTGATGCTCAGCGCCAGCGGCGAACAGCAGAGCGTGCTGGACGCGGTGAAGGCCGGGGCCACCGGTTATCTGGTGAAGTCGACAGCGCCCGCCGAGTTCCTGGAGGCGGTGCACCGCACCGCTGCCGGCGACGCGGTCTTCACTCCGGGCCTGGCCGGGCTGGTGCTCGGCGAGTACCGCCGGCTGGCCGCCGGACCGGGGCGGGGGACCGGCCCGGCCGGCGTTGCCGAACCCGCGACGCCCCAGCTCACCGAACGGGAGACGGAGGTGCTGCGGCTGGTGGCGAAGGGGATGTCGTACAAGCAGATCGCCCAGCGGCTCGGCCTGTCGCACCGCACCGTGCAGAACCACGTGCAGAACACCCTGGGCAAGCTGCAACTGCACAACCGGGTCGAGCTGACCCGGTACGCCATCGAACGCGGTCTGGACGACTGAGCGGACGTCAGACCGAGCGGGGCGGCTCCGTCTCGTGGATGGCCAGCTCCTCGGCGGTGGCCCCGCCCCCGGCCGATCCGGCGTCGTACGCCACCGAGTCGGTCTCCTGGTCGGTGTGCGCCCCCTCGTCGGGTTCCACCAGCCGGCCCACCGTGGCGTCGGCAACGGTGCCGAGCTGACCGTGGTCGTAGAGGGAGACCGGTGAGTTCGGGTCCGAGGTCGGCCCGGGATCCATCACGTCGGCGTCCAGCTGAGCCTCCGCCGCGGCTTCCAGGTTGTCCGCCTCGAAGGCGATCTTCGGGTCGATGGTGCCGGCCAGTGGGTCGTCCGCCGGGCGCTCGTAGACCTCGCGGTCGAGCTTGTAGTCCAACGACTCACCGTCGAGCTGCTCCTCGGCGGTCGTGCCGAACCGGTCCACCGCCACCGGCGTCCGGTCGCCGGGGAGTTGGGCCGGGTCCGGGCCGTCCGCCTCGCGCCCGGTGAGGACGTCGTCGTTGGCGGTCGAGTCGTCATCGGCGGTGTCGGGCAGCCCTTGCGCCTCGGTGTCGGACACGGGGGTCGGGTACTCGTTGTCGCGCATGTCTGATCACTACCCGCTGCCCTGCCGCCGTAACCGGGCGGCAGTCGACGGTACGGCGCCGAATCGGGCGCCGACGGCGAAAGCCCCGTCAGGCGGCCTCGTCGTCGGGGTGCAGCACACACCAGACGACCTTGCCGTCCGGTACGGCAGTGCTGCCCCAGCGGCGGGTCACCGTGTCGATCAGCAGCAGTCCCCGACCGCCGGCCCGGTCTGGTGGGGACATCCCGGCGAACGTCGGCTGACGCGGGGAGTGGTCGCGAACCGCCAGGTGCAGGGTGGTCTCCCGGGGCGCCAGCCGAACCGTCATCGGGGTCCGGGCGTGCGCCACCACGTTGTTGACCATCTCGGTGATCGCGATGCACGCCGGGTCGGTGAGCGTCGGCATGCCCCAGCGCTCGCAACCGGTGCTGACCAACTCGCGTGCCTGCCTGGCGGCTCCCACCGCCGGAACCAGCTCGGCGCTGAGGACCGCCGCCAGTGGTGTCGCCGCCACAGCGGCCAAGGCCCCGTCGAGCGTCGGCCAGGCCGGCACACCGTCGAGCGCGGCGTCCGGGTGGGCGGGCCCGTCGACCGCCGGATCACACAGCAGCAGATCCGCGGCGGGCCAGTCGGCGACCTCCCGGCGGACCTCGGCGAAGACGCTCCGCCCGGCCGGGTCGACGACCCGCAGACCGGTGACGTCGGCCACCACCGGGCCGGGCCGGTCGGCCAGGCGGGCGAGCAGCGCGCCGCGTACCTCCTCGGCGCTGGCGGCCTCGAGCACACCGGTCAGCCGGACCACCGCTGACGAGTCGTCGATTTCCACGAGACAGCTCGACATGATCGCCCCATTGTGCGCGCCGGTGACGGTCAGCGCATTCGGGCGCTCGACATCCGCCATCAGCGGTCCGACCGGGAACGGCGGTTGATGGCGGCCAGGGTGCCGACAGCGGTGCCGGCGGCGGCCAGACCGAACGCGGCGGTCATCCGCGCCAACTGTCGCCGCCGACCGTGCCAGCCACCGTCCTGGCGCGCCTGGGCATCGGGGTGGAACACGTTGCCGCTGCTGTCCACCCGGGCGCCCGGGCCGAACTGGGTCCGGTGGGCGTACCAGCCGAGGGTGCGCTCGACCAGCGCGGGCGCCAGCCGCCACTGGAGGCCGATCAGCCGGGCGGCGCCGCCGGCGTACGCCTCGCGGCGAGGCCGGCGCAGCAGCCGGACGATGGTCTCGGCCACCACCTCCGGCGGGTAGATCGGAGGAGGTGGCACCAGCTCCCGGCCGCTGTGGTTGCCGGTGTGCCGGAAGAACGGGGTGTCGATCGTGGCCGGCAGCACGGTGCAGACGGAGATGTGACCGCGACCGGTGACCCGCAGCTCCTGTCGGACGGTGTCGGCCAGCCCACGGATGCCGTGCTTGGTGGCGTTGTACGCCGACTGGTACGGCATTGCCACCTCGGCCAGCACCGAGGCGTTGTTGACAAGCACACCGCCACCGGCGGCACCCAGGTAGGGCAGGGCCGCCTTGATGCCGTGCACCGTCCCGAGCAGGTTGACCTCCAGCACCCGGCGGAACTCGGCGACCGGGATCTCGTCGAACAGCCCCACCGCGCTCACCGCGGCGTTGTTCACCCAGGCGTCGATCCGGCCGAACTCGGCCGCCGCCTGGTCGGCCAGCCGCCGCACCGACTCCAACTCGGTGACGTCGGTCGGTACGACCAGCGCCCGGCCGCCCAACTCCCGGCAGCGCTGCGCGACCTTGAGCAGGGCCGGCTCGCTGCGGGCGGCCAGCACGACGGCGGCACCACGGCGGGCCAGCGCGTACGCGGTCGCCGTGCCGATCCCGCTGGACGCACCGGTGATCACCACTGTCGAATCGGCGAGACTGCGGGTCAGCGGCATTTCTGAGCGGTACCCCCGGCCGGGCCTGGTCACACCGACGACGGCTTGTCGATCATCGTCGAAGTGCTGTCGCGTGTCGCGTGTGCTTGCCGTGGCGCAAGTGTCGGTGGCACTCGCGGGGACTCTTCCTGATCTGCCAGGTTTCGGCTCAGCGTCGCGGGGTTAATGGGACGCTCTGACCGGGAGGACCACCGCCGAGGAAAGATCGCAGGGAGGTGACCCATGCGCGTCGGCCTCGTCTGCGCGCACGCCAGTTCCTACCGCCACGCCGACGGCCCGCCGGTAGGCACCCGACAGCACACCGCGAGGGTCGCCGCCGAGCTGGCCGAACGAGGCCATGACGTCCGGCTCTACGTGCGTCGGGACGACCCGACGCTGCCGGCGACGATGAACGTCGACGGCTACCAGGTGCACCAGGTGCCCGCCGGCCCGCCCACCCCACTGCCCACCGCCGAGCTGATCCCGTACGTGACGGAGGTCGGCCGCTGGCTGGCCGACGAGTGGTCGGGGTCCTGGCGGCCCGAGGTGGTGCACGGGCACTACTGGGTCGGTGGCCTGGCCGCCGCGCACGCCGTCCGGGAGACCGACATTCCGGTGGTGCAGACGTTCCACTCGCTCGGCATCGAGCAGCTGCGTCACCTGGGTGGTCACTACGACGGGCCGGGCCAGCGGATCACGCTGGAGCGCGCGTTGACCCGGGCCGTCGACATCGCCGTGGCCCAGTCCAACGACGAGGTCGACGAGCTGACCCGGATGGGTCTGCAACGCAGCTCGGTCGCGTTGGTGCCGGCCGGCGTCGACATCGACCTGTTCCATCCCGACGGCGAGGCGGCACCGCGCGAACAGCGGTCCCGGATCCTCTCGGTGGGCTCGCTGGCCGCCGGGCACGGCCAGGAGGACCTGATCCGGGCGATGCGGCTGGTCGGTGACGCCGAGCTGGTGATCGCCGGCGGGCCGCCGGCCGACCAGTTGGTCAATCACGCCGAGGCGCGACGGCTGCGCGAGTTGGCCGAACAGCTCGGCGTCGTCGACCAGGTACGGCTCGTCGGGGCGGTGCCGCACGACCAGATGGCCACCTGGTACCGGTCGGCGGACGTGGTCGCCTGCACGCCGCACTACTCCTCGGCCGGACGGGTCTCGCTGGAGGCGATGGCCTGCGGTGTGCCGGTGATCGGCTACGCGATGGGCGGTCTGGCGGACGCCGTCGTCGACGAGGTCACCGGCCGCCTGGTGCCCCCCGGTGACGTACGGGCACTCGGAGTGTCGCTGCGCCGGCTGCTCGGCGACAACGCCGGTCGGTTCGCGTACGGGCACGCCGCTGTGGACCGGGTGCGCAGCAGCTACACCTGGGAGCGGACCGCCGGTGCGCTGGAGCGCCTCTACGAACGGGTGGTGAGCCGGCGCAAGCCGGTCGAGGCGTGAGTCGGCGGTGCTGCGGGACCTCGACCGTGGTGCGGTGCCGGACGGTCAGCCCGGCTGGCCGGCACCGACCATGGCGGGGTCCCGACGGCGTGTCACCGAACGGTGCTGCTGCGGTTCGGCGTACCGGGTCAGGCCGATGACCGCGGCCAGGGTCACCAAAAAGCCGACCGCGGCCAGCCACTCCCGCCCCGGCCAGATCTTGTCGTTGAGCAGCAGCAGGCCGACGATCGCGGCCGGCACCGCGCCGGCGGCGTCCATCGCGGCGACCGCGGCGGTCGTCGAGCCGCGCTGCATGGCCAGACCGAGCAGCAGCTGACCCACTATCGAGTGGGCGATCAGCAGGTAGAACAGCGGGTCGGCGAGGAACGCCTCGGCGGACGGCGCGGATGCCAGTGGCCGGGCGGCGACAGCGGCCGAGCTGAACGCCAGCCCGGCGAGTGAGCCGAGGGCCACCGAACCCGGCGCCCCGTGCAGCCGGACGGCGAAGAAGCCGAGCACCGCTATCACGCCCAGTGCCACCAGCAGGGCGATCGAGCCGGCGGTGCCGAGTTGCTTCGACGGCGCCGGCCGGGCGGACAGCACCAGCGCGGTGATCCCCGCGAAGAGCAGCGCCAGCAGCACCACCTCCGCCGCCGGCAGCCGCCACTTCAACACCAGCACCCCGAGGATGGCGGTCACCCCGAGCCCGGCGGCCACGCTCGCCTGCACGAGGAACAGCGGCAGGTCCCTCCGGGCCAGGAAGGCGAGCACGAAACCGGCGATCTGACAGCCGAGACCGACCAGGTACGTCCGGTGCCCGGCGAGGCGCAGAAGCAGGCCCGGATCGAAGGTGTGGTGGACGGTGGTGCGGGCCGCCGCCACCGACTGGAGCAGATTGGCGAAGCCGTACGCGACGATCATCGCCGCGAGGAAGCACCAACCGGAGGAGACCACCTGGCGAGGATAGAGGTTGCCGGGGGTCAGCGCTCGGCTGGTCGGTTGAGGCGCACGAGGATGTCGGCGTGCAGCACACCGTTGGTGGCGACCACGCTGCTGTCGGTGCCCGGAGCCCCGGCGGGAGCCGGTTGTCCGGCCAGATCCGTGACCGTGCCACCCGCCTCCGTGACGATCGGCACCAGCGCCGCCACGTCCCACAGTGACAACTCCGGCTCGACCATCACGTCCAGTGCCCCCTCGGCCAACAGCATGTAGCCGTAGAAGTCGCCGTACGCCCGGTTGCGCCAGCTGTCCCGCATCAGGTCGAGCACCGCGTCGAGCCGCCCGGCTTCCTCCCACCCGTTCAACGACGAGTAGCAGAAGCTGGCATCCGCCACCCCGCGCACCGCGGACACGCCGATCCGCTCACCGGCCGTGGGGCCCGGCCCGGCGTACGCGCCCGCGCCCGCGCTGGCCCACCAACGTCGTCCGAGCGCTGGTGCGGACACCACGCCGACCGCCGGCCGGTCGCCGTCGTAGAGCGCGATCAGGGTGGCCCAGATCGGCACGCCACGGACGAAGTTCTTGGTGCCGTCGATCGGGTCGATGATCCACCGGCGGCCGTTCGGGTCGGCGGACGGCTGCGCGCCGAACTCCTCACCGAGCAGCCCGTCGGCCGGTCGCTGCTCGGCCAGCAGGGCGCGGATCTCCCGCTCCACAGCGGTGTCCGCGTCGGAGACCGGGGTCAGGTCGGGCTTCGCCTCGACGCGCAGGTCGAGCGCACGAAACCGGGCCGTGGAGATGGCGTCGGCCCGGTCGGCGAGCAGGTGGGCGAGGGCGAGGTCGTCGGCGTACCCGGTCATTCCGGCAACCTAGCCCACGCCCGTCGCGTCACTCGTCGGGGCCGCGCCGGTCATCCTCGCCGGGGCCGCGCTGGTCGCTGTCGCCGCGCGAGTCGCCCTCGCCGGCCCGAGAGGCGAGCAACCGACGGTACGAGGCCAGCCGGCGCGGGTCGGCCTTACCGGCGGCCACCCAGGCGTCCAGCCCACACTCGGCCTCGTCGGCCGTGTGGGGGCAGTTCGGTGGGCAGTCGACGGTGCCCTCGACCAGGTCCGGAAAGCCGTGCAGCAGGCTGTCGGCCGAGACGTGCGCCAACCCGAAGCTGCGGATCCCGGGGGTGTCGATGATCCAACCCGGGTCGGTGTCGATTCCGGGCACCGGTGGCAACCGCAGCGCCACCGCGCTGGTCGAGGTGTGCCGGCCCCGGCCGATCGCGCTGACCACGCCGACCGCCCGCAGCGCGTCCGGAACGAGGCGGTTGACCAGCGTCGACTTGCCCACGCCGGAGTGCCCGACCAGCACCGACACCTTGCCGCTGAGCAGCGCGCGGAGCGCGTCGAGGTCAGAGTCGGGGCGGTTGAGCACGTACGGCAGCTCCAGCTCGGTGTAGTAGCCGAGCACCTCCTCCGGCCCGGCCAGGTCGGCCTTCGTGAGGCAGAGCAAGGGCTCGACGTCCGCGTCGTACGCGGCCACCAGGCAGCGGTCGATGAACCCGGTGCGCGGCGGTGGGTCGGCCAACGCGCTCACGATCACCAACTGGTCCGCGTTGGCCACCACGACCCGTTCCAGCCGACCCTCGGCGGTGGTCTCGTCGTCGTCGGCGGTGCGGCGCAGCACCGAGCGACGTTCGGCGATCCGGACGATGCGGGCGAGCGCGCCCTCCGCGCCGGACGTGTCGCCGACCAGGCTGACCCGGTCACCGACCACCACCGACTTGCGGCCCAACTCGCGGGCCCGCATCGCGGTGACAGTGGGCAGCTCGGCGCCGACCACGCCGCGTTCGGCCCCGGAGAGCACACAGGTGTAGCGCCCTCTGTCGACGGCGATGACGAACCCGTCGACCGCGTCGGCGTGCTGCGGGCGGGTGCGCGTACGTGGGCGCGACGACTTTCCGGGCCGGACCCGCACGTCGTCCTCGTCGTACTCCCGCCGTTTGGTCGCCAGGACCTGTCCTCTTCTCGCGTCAGCTCTTGCCGGTCACCATCGCTGACCATAGTGCCGGGAACTCGGGCATGGTCTTGGAGGTACACCCCACGTCGTCCACCTCGATGCCCGGAACGGCGAGCCCGGCCACTGCGGCGGCGTGCGCCATGCGGTGATCGTGGTAGGTGCGGAAGACGCCGCCGCGCAGCGGTCGGGGCCGGATCTCCAACCCGTCAGGTGTTTCGGTGATGTCCGCTCCGAGCCCGCCGAACTCGCGCGCGAGCGCGGCGAGCCGGTCGGTCTCGTGGCCGCGGATGTGCCCGACGCCGGTGAAGACCGACGGCGAGTCGGCCAGCATGGCCAGCGCGGTCAGCACGAGGGTCAGCTCGCCGACGTCGGAGAGGTCGGCGGTCAGACCGTGCACCACGCCGGTGCCACGGACGGTCAGCCCGTTGGTGGAGAGGGTGACCTCGCCGCCCATCCGCTGCAGCAGCGAGCGGAGCTTCTCGACCGGCTGCGCGCTGCTGTGCGGCCAGCCCTGCAAGGTGACCTCGCCGCCGGTGACCAGTGCGGCGGCGAAGAACGGCACGGCGCCGGAGAGGTCCGGTTCGATGTCCCAGCCGCGTCCGGTGAGTGGGCCGGGCTCGACGGCCCAGACATCGGGGGTGCTGTCGTCGACCGCCGCGCCGGCGGCCCGCAGCATCTGCACCGTCATCCGAAGATGCGGCGCGGAGGGCACCGGCCGCCCGACGTGGCGGACCACGACGCCCCGGTCGAAGCGCGGGGCGGCCAGCAACAGCCCGGAGACGAGTTGGCTGGATGCGGACGCGTCGATCACGACCTCGCCGCCGGTGACCCGGCCGGTGCCGAGCACTGTCAGCGGCAGGCTGCCCGTGCCGGTGACGTCGATCCGGACGCCCAGCGAGCGCAGCGCGTCGACCAGCGGGCCGAGTGGGCGGGTGCGTACGTACGGGTCACCGTCGAAGGTGACCTGCCCGTCGGCAAGGCCCGCCACCGGTGGCACGAACCGCATCACGGTGCCGGCCAGCCCGACGTCGACGTGGGCGGGGCCGGCCAGCGGGTGCGGTCGGACCAGCCAGCGCTCGTCGTCGCTGATCGAGACGTGCGCGCCCATCGCCCGCAGGCCTGCGGCCATCAACTCGGTGTCACGGGCGCGCAGTGGACGGGCCAGCGTCGACGGGCCGGCGGCCAGCGCGCTGAGCACCAGGGCCCGGGCAGTCATCGATTTGGAACCGGGCAGGCGCAGCGTCGCCGCCACCGGGTCGGATGCGGTCGGTGCGGTCCACGGCTGCGGCGGCCGGGTCGCGGTCAGGTTGCCCACCGTTACATTCTGCCGTGTCGGCGGGCGGGCGGCGGTACCCGGCGTTCGTACTCCCGGTTGGCGGGACAGCCGACAGGGCCTCCGACGCGTTAGCGTGTGCCCCATGTGCGGCAGGTACGCGACGACCCGGAGCTCCGGCGAGCTGAGCGCGCTGTTCGAGTCCTCCGACGACTCCGACGGCCTGGTTCGGGCGGACCACAACGTCGCGCCGACCGACCCGGTGCCGCTGGTCCGGGTCAGCCCGGAGGGGCACCGCAGCCTCTGCGTCGGCCGCTGGGGTCTGCTGCCGCACTGGTCCCGGTCCCCGTCGGGAGCCGCCCGGATGATCAACGCGCGGGCGGAGACGGTGGCCACCAGCCGGGCGTACGCCGGTTCCTTCTCCCGTCGCCGTTGCCTGGTCCCGGCCGACGGCTGGTACGAGTGGGTCCGGCTGCCCGACGGCGCGCGACAGGCGTACTTCATGACCCCCCGGGACGGCTCGGTGCTCGCGCTGGCCGGCATCTGGTCGGTCTGGGAGTCCGACGCCGAGACCCGGCTCACCTTCAGCGTGCTGACCACCACGGCGCTCGGCGACCTGGCCGAGGTGCACGACCGGATGCCGGTGCTGCTGCCACCTGAGCGGTGGTCGTCGTGGCTCGCGCCGACCGAGGAGCCGGGGCGGCTGCTCACCGAGGCGTCGGCGGAGCAGTTGGCGGGGTTGGAGATCCGGCCGGTGGGTGCGGCGGTGGGGGACGTTCGTAACGACGGGCCGCAGCTGACCGCGCGGGTGGCGGTGGCGCCGACGGTGTCACCGCAGGAGCTGACCCTGTTCTGACGCTGCGGCGCATAGTCGGCCGCCGATTTGCCAGGCTTCGCGCGATTCGTCTCCTGGCTGTTCAGTCATGTTCCCGGCAGACCCTTGTCCCGAGGTTGCGAAGTGCGATAGAACACAGCGCCGGTAGTGGCTGTCGGTCCGCACGGGGCGGACGACGTCCACAGCTTTTGCCGGTCCCACGGGGGAGGTGGGCGGATGACACGGGCACGTATGCCGCGCCCGCACGAGGTGGCAGCGGCGCGGCGAGATCCGCGACTGCTGCGGGCCGTGCGAGAACGGCGACAGGACGACGCGTGGCGCACCAGAGGAACCTGCCAGAGCGTCGATCCAGAGACATTCTTTCCGGCACCGAACGAGCCGGCGGACGCCGCCGTCGCGCTGTGTCGCAGCTGTGATGTGCAGGGGTCCTGCCTGGCGTGGGCCCTCGACGTCGGTGACTGCCACGGCGTGTGGGGCGGCACCACGCCGCGGGAACGACGGGCGATGCTGGTCGCCTGGCGCGGCGAGGTCGAACCTGATCCGGACGCCATCGACGACGCCGGCCCGCCGGTGCGCGATCGCCTGCTCGCCCTGGTCCCGCTGAGCTGATCGGCGGCCCGGTTCGCACCCGACACCCGTCCGGCGGCGCAGAATAGGTCGGTGCCAGCCAGCAACGAGATCGACACCCCGCGCGGCCCGGCGTGGATCGACACCGACCTGCCGGTCCGCCCGGCCACCGCCCTGCTCGTCCTCGGGCACGGCGCGGGCGGCAGCGTCGACGCACCCGACCTGCTCGCGGTCCGGGACGCGTCGGTGGCGGCCGGCCTGGCCGTGGTCCGGGTGACGCAGCCGTACCGGGTCGCCGGTCGACGTGCGCCGGCACCGGCAGGTCACCTCGACGAGGCCTGGACGGCGGTGCTCGCCGAGCTGCGCGCCCGGCACGCCGACGTGCCGACGGTGGTGGTCGGTGGGCGTTCCAGCGGCGCACGGGTGGCCTGTCGGACGGCCCGTGCGGTGGGCGCGGTGGGCGTGGTCGCACTGGCCTTTCCACTGCACCCGCCCGGCCGGCCGGAACGCTCGCGCGCCGACGAGCTGGGCACCGGCCTGCCGACGTTGGTCGTCAACGGCGACCGGGATCCGTTCGGGACGCCGGAGCCGGGACCGGCCGTGCAGGTGGTGAGTCGTCCCGGTGAGACGCACGACCTGCGCCGCGATCCGGCCGGCACCGCCGCCGTCGTGCGCGACTGGCTGTCCGCCCAGGGCTGGGCGGCCGGCTGACCCGTCGCGCCCGGCTCGCCGGGTCGACCGTTTCCGGCGCGGGCACGGGTCGTTGCATCCGTTGGTGCCGCCGGCCCGAGCAGGGCCGGTGACACCAGTCCTCCCAGGCCCTTCCTGGTCCCAGCGCCGGCCGCCGTCGGGGCCGGGACCAGGAACGGGGAGGGGCGGCCGGAATGCCCCAGTGGTCATCTCGCGTTACTACCCCCGGACGACTTTTCTGCGAGGGGGGTGACCGGTGCCAACCGAGACACGAAGCCTGGAACGGGACGAGCGGGACGCCCGGCAGCTGAAGCGGCTGCTGGACGGCCCGGAATGGCCCGCGACAGCGGGACCGGGCGGGGTGGGTGCGGTGAGCACGGGCACACCGGCCGGAAGTGAATCTGCGGGCAGGTCCGTGCGCGTATCCTCGGCGGGAAAGCATCCGACGCGAGGGGATGTGCGGTTGACCACCGAGAAGACGGACGAGCGCAGGGCCCGATTCGAGCGGGACGCGATGCCATTCGTCGATCAGCTCTACGCTGCTGGGCTGCGGATGACACGCAACCCGGCGGATGCCGAGGACCTGGTCCAGGAGACGTACCTGAAGGCGTACGCGGCCTTCCACCAGTTCGAGCAGGGCACGAACCTCAAGGCCTGGCTCTACCGGATCCTGACCAACACCTACATCAACTCCTACCGCAAGCGGCAGCGCCAGCCGATCCAGGCGCCCACCGAGGAGATCACCGACTGGCAGCTCGCCGAGGCCGAGTCGCACACCTCCAGCGGGTTGCGCTCGGCCGAGACCGAGGCACTGGACCGGCTGCCGGACAGTGACGTCAAGGAGGCCCTCCAGCAGTTGCCGGAGGAGTTCCGCCTGGCCGTCTATCTCACCGATGTCGAGGGCTTCTCCTACAAGGAGGTCGCGGACATCATGGGCACGCCGATCGGCACCGTGATGTCGCGTCTGCACCGGGGCCGTCGTAATCTGCGCAAGCTGCTCGAGCGTTACGCGGGCGAGCGGGGCTTCAGTGCGGCCCGCTCGGCGAAGGGCTCGACCGCCGCTGCCGGCCGGGAGGTGTGACGTGAGCTGTGGGGAGCCGCACGAGACGGACTGCCGCGAAGTGCTCGCGGAGGTCTATCTCTACCTGGATCTGGAGTGCGCCGACGAGCGTCGCTCGCTGATCCGGCACCACCTGGACGAGTGCGGGCCCTGCCTGCGCGAGTACGGGCTGGAGCAGGAGGTGCGGGCGCTGGTGGCGCGTTGCTGTGGCAACGAGACCGCGCCGGATGAGCTGCGTGAGCGGCTGCGGGTCAAGCTCACCGAGCTGGTGGTCTTCGAGACCAGCGACTCCCGTGAGCTGGCCGACTGATCGTCTGAGGAGGCCGACCGAGCGTCGGCACCAGCTGGCAAGACCGGTGGTGATCGAGGGGAGAACATGGTCGATCAACACGGACAAGATGCCGCCTAAGCTGCCCGT
>NZ_JBEZEH010000102.1:0-23729 GCF_040648775.1 Micromonospora sp. NPDC049089 | reverse complement strand
GAGGGCCGGCGCGTGGTGTCTCCACCCCCTGCTCACCCGGATCGGGCGAGGTTGAGCGGGGGAGCGGCGGGGACCCGTGCGGGGACGTGCAACGCCGGCCGTCCGTGCGACGCGAGCGCGGTGGGTGGGATCCCCGGCCCGGCAACTGGGAGGAGTGGACCCGATGGTGGACGCGACCACGAGGTTCTTCGAGGACCTGGACCGGCGGGGGTACGAACCTCTGCTGGCCAAGACCTCCGGGACGCTGCGGATCGACCTGCACGAGGGGGCGCAGACCCGGCACTGGCTGCTGAGGATCGATCACGGCCGGCTGAACGTCAGTCAGGAGGACCAGGAGGCCGACACGGTGATCGGCGCGAGCCCGGTCCTCTTCGACGACATCGCCTCGGGGCGCGAGCACGGGCTGGCGGCGCTGTTGCGGGGGGACATGACGGTGTCCGGTGACGCTCGCCTCGTCGTACAGGTGGAGCGGATCTTTCCGGGTTCCCCGGACGCCCGTGGGCCGCGTCGGCGATTCGCGGGGGAGGAGCACTGATGGGGCAGAGCAACACGATCCGGATCCTGGACGGCAACACGTTCGTCGTCTGCGAGGACACCGGTGACATCGAGGCGACGCCGAGCGAGCCCACCGGGCTCTTCTCCATCGACACCCGGTTCCTGTCGACCTGGGTACTGACCATCAACGGTGAGCGGCTCAACTCGCTCTCCTACGACGACCTTCAGTACTTCGAGTCGCGATTCTTCCTGGTCCCGGGGATGGCCACGCACTACGTGGACGCGAAGCTGTCGATCATCCGCGAGCGCGCGGTGGGCGGCAGCTTCTGTGAGCAGCTGACCATCCTCAACCACGACGAGAAGCCTGTCGACCTGGAAGTCCGAATGGACGCGGCGTCGGACTTCGCCGACCTGTTCCAGGTGAAGGACGAGATCCTCAACAAGAAGGGCGAGATCTACACCGAGGTGGAGTCGGACCGGCTGCGGCTGGGGTACCGGCGGGGGAACTTCCGGCGGGAGACGGTCATCTCGTCGTCGACGTCGGCCCGGTACGACAGCAAGGGCTTCTCGTACACCGTGCACCTGGAGCCCAACGAGCAGTGGGATGCCTCGATCGACGTCCAGACCTACGCGGTCGGACCCGGTGGCCGGGACCTGCGGTTCGGCCTGCGCAAACACGGCACCGAGCGGCTCGCCCTCCAGCACGACCTGGAGCAGTGGATCGCCGACGCACCGAAGGTCAACAGCGAGCACGGCCGGGTGGCGAGCACGTACCGGCGCAGTCTGATCGACCTGGCGGCGCTGCGCTTCTCGCCGCTGTCGCTGGGCGGTGCCACCCTGCCGGCCGCCGGTCTGCCCTGGTTCATGACCATGTTCGGCCGGGACAGCATCCTCACCTGCCTCCAGACACTGCCGTTCACTCCGCAGCTGTCGAAGACGACGCTGCGCATCCTGGCGTCCCTGCAGGGCAGCCGGTTCGACGACTTCCGGGACGAGGACCCGGGGCGCATCCTGCACGAGATGCGCTACGGCGAGACCGCGGCCTTCGAGGAGCAGCCACACTCGCCGTACTACGGCTCGGTCGACGCGACGCCGCTGTTCATCGTGCTGCTCGACGAGTACGAAAAGTGGAGCGGGGACGTCGCGCTGGTCAAGGAGTTGGAGCAGGAGTCCCGGGCGGCGCTGAGGTGGATCGACAACTACGCCGACCTGGTTGGCACCGGCTACATCTGGTACGAGCGACGCAACACCGACACCGGCCTGGAGAACCAGTGCTGGAAGGACTCCTGGGATTCGATCTCCTACTCCGACGGCACGCTGCCGCCGTTCCCCCGGGCCACCTGTGAGGTGCAGGGGTACGCGTACGACGCGAAGGTCCGCGCGGCCCGGTTGGCGCGCGAGTTCTGGGGTGACCCGGAGTTCGCCGACCAGTTGGAGCGGGAGGCGGCGGAGCTGAAGGAGCGGTTCAACCGGGACTGGTGGGTGGACGACGGTGAGTACTTCGCCCTGGCCCTGGACCCGGACGGCCGGCAGTGCGACATCCTCAGCTCCAACATCGGCCACCTGCTGTGGAGCGGGATCGTCGAACCCGAGCGGGCGGAGAAGCTCGCCGCGCACCTGGTCGGGCCGCGGCTCTTCTCCGGCTGGGGGGTGCGCACCCTCGCCGAGGGGGAGGCCCGCTACAACCCCATCGGCTACCACAACGGGACGATCTGGCCGTTCGACAACTCGTTCATCGCCTGGGGTCTGCGCCGGTACGGCTTCGCCGAGGAGGCCGCGACCATCGCCAACGGCATCCTGGACGCGGCCACGTACTTCGACGGCCGGCTGCCGGAGGCATTCGGCGGCTACCCGCGGGAGCTGACCAAGTTCCCGGTGGAGTACCCGACGGCGTGCAGCCCGCAGGCCTGGTCGACAGGTACCCCGCTGCTGCTGCTGCGCACCATGCTCGGTCTGGAGCCGCACGAGGGTCACCTGGCGGTCGAGCCACGGCTGCCGGTGGGGATGGGTCGCATCGAGGTGCTGGACATCCCCGGTCGTTGGGGCCGGGTGGACGCGTTCGCCCGGGGTCGACTGGACCTGGACAACCTCGCGGACTGACCGATTCGGCCGCCGAACCGGCGGTGGCGTCGCCGCCCGCGTCGCCGCCGCCGCCCGCGTCGCCGCCGCCGGGTCGCCACCCAGCCGATACCCAGCCGGTCAGGGTAGATTCTGCGAATGCCGGAGCTCGTGTACCCGCCCGTTATCGCCACCGCCAAGACGCTGTTCCGGGTCCTCGACCTGAAGATCACCATCGAGGGCGCCCACCACGTACCCCGCACGGGCGGGGCGGTGCTGGCCAGCAACCACGTCAGCTACCTCGACTTCATCTTCGCGGGTCTGGGGGCGAACGCGTCGGGCCGCCTGGTGCGGTTCATGGCCAAGGATTCGGTCTTCACGCACAAGATCTCCGGCCCGCTGA
Source organism: Micromonospora sp. NPDC049089 (assembly GCF_040648775.1). Classification (NCBI taxonomy): domain Bacteria; kingdom Bacillati; phylum Actinomycetota; class Actinomycetes; order Micromonosporales; family Micromonosporaceae; genus Micromonospora; species Micromonospora sp. NPDC049089. Next base: position 20,773 of record NZ_JBEZEH010000102.1, on the reverse strand, counting down.
TGCGCGGTATGCGGCACATTCCGGTGGACCGGCAGGCCGGCGCTGCCTCGTTCCGCGCCGCCGTTGGCGCGCTCAAGAAGGGCGAGGTCGTCGGCGTCTTCCCCGAGGCGACGATCAGCCGGTCGTTCACCGTCAAGGAGCTCAAGAGCGGCACGGTCCGGATGGCCCGCTCGGCGAAGGTGCCGGTGTTGCCGGTCGCGCTGTGGGGCACCCAGCGTCTCTGGACCAAGGGCCGCCCGCGCACTTTGACCCGTCGGCACACGCCGATCACGATCCTGATCGGCGAGCCGATCAGCCCGGCGGACTTCCCGGACCCGAACGTGCTGGCCGCCGAGCTGACCACCCGCCTCAGCACCCTCGTCGACCGGGCACAGCGGGATTATCCGGACACCCCGGCCGGCCCGGACGACACCTGGTGGCAGCCCGCGCACCTGGGCGGCAGCGCGCCCACGCCGGAGGAGGCCGCCGCTCTGGACGCCGCCGCCGAACACCCCGCTCCCAGCGCCTGACGCTGAAGGCGTGTGTCGACGTTCTCGGTGGGCCCGGGGCTTCGACGCACGCCCTAGCTGGCTGGATTGCTCCGCGCCAGGGCAGAACGGTGTCTGCCGACGCGGACGGTCGGTGTCACCGCTGCCCGGATGCTGCGCCGCCTGCCAGCCCGCCCCACGAGGTCGGATCCGGTCTTGAGCGGTAGTAGTCGTCCCGGGAGTGGAACTCCACCGGCAACGAGCCGGGCAGCGTGATCCGGGTGTCGCCGGCGAGCAGACCGGGGCCGGCCCGCAGCAGCAGCACGTCGCGCTCCTGGGCCGAGAGGTCGACCAGTTGTGGACGGTTGAGCCGGAACATGGCAACCGCCCGGCGGACCTGCCGGGCCAGCGCCACGACCTCGGCTGTCGTTCCGCTGAAGGCCAACGCCGGCTGCTGAATGGTGCGCAGCGCGTCGCAGACGATCAGCAGCTGGGCTGGGACGTCCGGCGCGCTCGTCGGCAGCTCCAACCGGGACGGCCACTGCCAGCGGATCTGACCGCTCATCAGGCCGTTCAGTCGAGCCGGTGGCCGGGCTCGGTGCGTGCCGTCGGCGACCAGCGACAGGTGCGAGCCACTGCCCACCCAGCAGATCCGCTGGTCGGTGACGGTCACCGCGACCGGCTCGGGCAACTGCCAGCGGCGTCGCACCTCGCTCGGCCCGAGCAGGTAGCCCGCGACCAGCAGCCGGTGTCGCCCGAGCAACCGCTCGCCGGGCATGGGTCGCAGGTTGTAGCGGCGGTCCAGGGTCGGGCCCACGTCGTCGTCGGTGGCGTCGAACCGGTGAGGACCGATGAAGAAGGGGGACGCGTCGGCGTGCATCGTCACGACCTTCCGGTCAGCTGGCTGTGTAACGAAGCCTTCCGGACCGGCGCGCCCCTGTCATGACGCCTGTTAGGGGGTCGGCCGGTCGTGCGCCGCCTGTGACCGGTAGATGCCGATCTCCTCCGGGCGGACGAGACCGTCCTCGATCGCACGGGCGAGTAGTGCCGCCTTTGTGGCGGCGGGTCGCCCCGCCCGGGTGTACTTGATCCGTGCCCGGTCGACGTACTGCTTCACTGTGTGCTCGCTGATCTGCATGCGCCGGGCCACCGACGCCTTGGACATCGACTGGAACCAGAGCAGCAGCGCCTCACGCTCCTTGTCGGACAACATCGGCCGGTCGGGCCGTGGGTCGCCGACCATCGCACCGGCCAGCGCCGGCGGCACGTACGGACGGTCGCTCGCCGCGGCCAGCACCGTCTCCACGCAGTGTTCCCGGCCCTCGTGCTTGGCCAGGAACGCCACCGCCCCGGCGTCCAACGCGGCGAGCATCGTCTGCGGGTCGGTGTGCTCCGAATAGACCACCACCCGCCGGCCGGCGGCGCTCAGCTCGGCCAACTTGTCCAACGCCATCCGCCCGTGCAGTCGCAGATCGAGCAGTATGACGTCGGCGTGCGGCGCCGCCCGCAGCACCGCGTCCGGGTCGTCGCCGGTGGCGAGCACCGTCAGGCGAGGCTCGGTGGCGAGCCAGGCGCGGACCCCCTCGACCACCACCGGGTGGTCGTCGACGATCGCCACCCCGACCGGTCGATCGCCGGTCACCGCCGCCACCGGGTCTGCGCCCATCTGATGTTTCCGTCCCGTTCGTAGAGGTACTCCACCGGCCCGTCGTCGTGCTCCCCGGGGGGCGGGCCGGTCGACTCCGGCCCCTCCCGGTCCGGTGTGACCAGGCTGACCACCACCTCGTCCGAGCCGGAGACCACTGTCAGACGCGCCCATTCCCGGGCGTCGGCCAGGGTGCCGGTGAGCGGGTCGGCCAGCCGGCGGCGGACCTCCACCGGCAGCGGCGGCGGGGTGCCGATGGTGACCAGGTCGATCGGAAGGCCGTTGCGTTCCGCCAGGTCGGCGGCGGCTCGCAACTCGTGCAACAGCGGGTCGGGCACATCGTCGGACTCGGCGATCAGCCGGCGCAGTCGGGCGGCGGCCAGCATGCACCGGCGCTGCACCTCCGGGTCGTCCGGGTCGGCCTGGCCGGCGGCCAGGTCCCCGAGGACCCGCCCGGCCGCCGAGCTGACCAGGGCCAGCCGGTCCCGGCGTTCCCGAAGGCCCCGCTCGGCGGCGTCCCGCTCCGCGGCCATCGCGTGACCGGCGGCCGACACGGCGGCCCGTTCCCGAGCCAGGCCGACGATGACGGTGCTGCCGACGAAGACCGCCACCGGCAGCGAGAACGTGCCGTAGACGTACATCACGTAGCGGGCCACGTCGGCCGGATCGGGGCCGTGCCCGAGCACCGCGACCAGGGCGATCAATGCGTGGGTGCTGAGGAGCGCGATCAGCCCCACGACGCGCCGGCCCCACACCGCCAGCACGAAGAACCAGCCGAGCGTGCCCCACACCCAGTTGGCGGCGGTGAACAACTGCCGCTCACCGGCCGCGGCGAAGACGGCCGCGTCGACGACAAGCAGCAGCCCGGCCAGCGGCCACGGCGGCAGTGGCGAGCCTTGCAGCAGCCGTACCCCGGCGATCGCGCCGGTCACGGCGACCAGTACCCAGGCGCCGAGCACCACCGCTGGCGCGGCGAACTCCGCACGGGCGGACAGCACCGCCGGCAGCGCGATCGCGACGTGCCAGGCCAACGCGATGGCGACGGCGGCGATCCGGGCACCCCGGTCGGACGCGTGCGCCACGGCGGCCGGGGCGGCGAGCGCCGCGGGGGACTCCGGTTCCCGAGGCGTCGGAACGCTGGTCCAGTTCGGTGTCTCGGGCGCGTCGGTGGGGTGCGCCGGGGCGTTCAGGTCAGCCGACACCGGGCCACTCCAGCCGAATCCGGGTGCCCACGCCGACGGCCGAGTGCACGTCGGCCCGGCCACCGACAGTCGCCATCCGGCCACAGATGGACTCGCGCAACCCGTACCGGTGCGGTGGGACGGTGGCCAGGTCGAAGCCGGGGCCGTCGTCGACGACCTCGACCACGACGCCGATGGCGTCGCGGGTCAGCCGCAGCGTGGCCCCGGCGCCCGGCGCGTGGCGGACCACGTTGGACAGCGCCGCGTAGGCGCTCTCGCTGATCGCGTCGGCCACGCCGACCGGGACGGCGCAGGACTCCAGGTCCAGCCGCACCGCAAGCTCGGGTAGCCGGCCGGCCACCAACCGCAACCGCCCGTCGAGCGGCACCGGGCCGTCACCGGCCACCGGGCCGACGTCGGTGAGCGCGACGAGGGTACGTAGGTCGGCCGCGCAGCGGTCCCGGAAGACTGTCGAAGGCCCGGCCACCGCGCCCAGCCCCACCATGGTCAGCGTCCCGAGCACCGTGTCGTGCAGGTCGCGGTTCTGCTGGCGTTCGGCCTCGCGGGCGGCGCGTGCGACCAACGCCTCCCGGGTCAGCCGCTGGTGTTCGACGAAGGCGCGGTCCGCCCGGCCGATGCGTCGGCGCATGACCGCCGCCATCATCGCCGTGCAGGCGGTCTGTGCCAGTAGCGTGGCCGCGTGCGCCCGGGCTTCGGTGGGGTTGCCGGCTGCCTGCGTGCCGGTCACGTAGGTGGCTATCACGAGTAGCCCGGCCGGGATCGACCAGCGTGCCGAGGTCGTGGCCTGTGTGTTGATCACCGTGGTGCTGGCCAGCACGGCGATCCAGCTGCCCTCGCCGGGCAGCACCTCGGGCGCCACCAGCACCGGGATGAGCAGGCAGGTCAGCGCGGTGACCGCCACGTCACCGCCGACGAGGCCGGGGCCGATGCCGTGGCGCAACGCGCGGTGTGCGTACCAGAGGGACCAGCCGGTCAGCACCCCCACGGCGGGCAGCAGCACCGCCTGCTGCACCGGCGGGGTCTGCACCGACACGGCGACCGCCGCGCCGAACAGCCCGCAGCTCAGCCGCAGCAGCGCTGGCAACGTGGTGAAGATGAGGCCCAGGGCCCCGCCGGCGGGATTGTCCAGCGTGGGCGGCGGCACGGTTGGGGTGGCAACGGCCGGCATCGGGAAGTGTCCTTCCGACAACGACCCGGTCCGGGTCCACGCGGCGTAGATCGACATCGGACAATAGCATGGCGGACCGTGGCGGGGTCATCCCTTGTGTGCGGAGTGTCGCTAATGTGTCACTCTGTGCTGTGGGCGCTGCGGCGGGCGGGCGTGATCCACTCGCGTTCGCGGAAGTCGGGGTGTCCGGAGCCGGCTGACCACCCGACATCATAAAAACCGAGTCGATCACCGGGTGCGATGGAGCGACCACCCGGCCGGAACCGGGGTCGCCCGTCGTCCGTCTCATCCCCGGATGGAAAGGTGGTGGGCCGGATGCGCTTCTCCCGTACGGCACTCGCGGTGGCACTGCTCGGCATGACGTTGGGCGGCTGCGGTGGCACGGAGATTGGGCCGGGTCGGGCCGACGAGCCCGCTCCGGCTCAGATCGTCGACGGGTGGACCTCCTGTGCCACGGAGGCGCCCAGGGCCGGCGAGATGACCATGGAGGCGTCGCCACCGGCCGTGGACGAGCCGACGATCGGTCGCATCGACCCCACGTTCACACCGGTCGCGGCCGTGGTCTGCGGGCGGGAGATTCGGCCGGGACCCAACGGCGGCCAGGGGCAGGTCGCCACCGAGCGACGCGCCGAGGAGATCGCACGGCTGCTCACCGCGCTGCGCCTTCCCGACGAACAGGCCAACGGGAAGGTCGCCTGCACCCTCGACATGGTCATTCCGCCGTGGCTCGCACTGGTGGACGAGCGGGGGCGTTGGCTTCGGCCCCACATCCCGACGGACTCCTGCGACAAGCCGCGCCCCGAGGTGATCGCCGCTCTGGCCGGGCCGCAGTGGACCACTGTGGACACCCGCACCATCCGGCAGGTCGAATCCGCGGCGGCCGAGGCCGCCGGATGTGCCCAACAGTGGACGGACCTGGTGTGGGTGGAGACCCGCAATGGCCGCCCCGGGCCGCCTCCGCCGGCCCGCTCGACCGCCGGCCCGCTGCGCCTCTGCGTCTACGAGGTGCCCGCGTCGCTCCAGGAGGGCGAGAAACCGCCGGGTGATTTCGTGTACGGCGGCCCGCTGCCGGCCGAGCGTCAGGCGGGCGTGCTCCGAGGGCTGTCCAACCGCCGGGCGGTGGTCGACTGTGCTACCCCGGCGAGCCGCTTCGCGGTGCTGCGCCCGCTCGAAGGGGCGGGCCCCGACCGGTACGTGGAACTCGACGGTTGCCAACGGTTCCTGGTCGCGCCAGCGACGGGTGGTGCGCAACTTGGCCAGGGCGACGCCGCTCTGGCCGCCTTGCTGGGGCCCGTCTAGAAAGTCGGAGGTACGCGCTACCGTCCCGGTCATGGCAGCTCGGATTTCCCTCACCCTCGACTCCACGGACGCACAGGTGCTCGCCGCCTTCTGGAAGGAGGCCCTGGGTTACATCGACGAGCCACCACCGCCGCCCTTCGCCACCCGCGCGGAATGGCACGCGCAGTTCGACCTGCCAGAGGACGACCTTCCCGAGCACGGCGCGTGGCTGTGCGACCCCGATGGTGTCGGCCCCTACCTCTCCATCCTCAACGTGCCCGAGCCCAAGACGGCGAAGAACCGGCTCCACATCGACATCCGGGTGCCCGGCCACGGCAACTCCGACGAGCAGTGGGCGCGGATCCGGGCTGAGGCCGAGCGGCTGGCGCGGGCCGGCGGACGGGTCCTCGCGGAGTTCGACCAGCAACACGTGGTGATGGCCGACCCGGAGGGCAACGAATTTTGCGTGGCGGCGGCCTCAGCCTGAGCACTGCGTCACCAGGTCTCCAGGCGGTCGAGGTCGCGGGCCGGCCGGTACCCGCCGAGGATCGCCAAGCCCTCCGCCTCGGTGTAGCCGTTCCCCCAACCCTTGCGGAACGCCTCGACGACGCAGGGCTTGACCACCATCTCCAGGACGTCACTGCCTTGCCGACGGGCACGGTAGGGGCCGGCGACGAGATCCGCGGGCCGGGCGTCGCGGGCCGGGGCGGGTTGCGCCCGAACGGTCAGCCAACGGCCGGACACGTCGCCGACCACCAGAGCGCCCTCGACGAAAAAGTCCCGCGCTGACCGGCCGAGCGTGACCGAGCACTCCAGCAACCGTCCGTCGGGCGGCAGCGACTCCAGGCGGAACGGCACGGCACAGCGGTGGGCGCCGTCGAACCGGACCCGGCTCGCCGTGCCCGTCGCGTCGTCAAGGGTGGTCGCGTAGCTGTCCAACTGGGCCCAGAGCCCGTCGGCGGGTTGCCAGCGGACGAACCACAGCTTCCGGTCGCCGGACGGATCGAACCAGGCGACCCCCGAGCGGTCGCCGACTCGTACCTCGGTCCGCCCCTGCGGTCGCCCCTGCGAGGACAGCGTCTGCTGGAGCCCGTCGAGCAACGCCTCGGTGCGCGCCAGCGCGAAACGCGCCTGATCGCTCGGACCCCGGAACTCGACGCTCTCGATGCCTCGCCCGGTGCGCCACGTGGCGAAGTCGGCACCGTTCACCAGGGTGTCGGTCGTGAAGTGCACTGTCGCGGGATCGGCGCCGACCTCCTCGGGGCGTACGGTCCCATCGCTCTGCGCCTTCGGCAGCATCAGTGCCGCGGCCGGCATGACCGGGTCATCGGTGCTCCGAACACCCGGGATCGCCAGCACCACCGAGGTGAGAGCGACACACGCCGCCGCCACGCCGCCGATGATCAGCCCTCGCCGCCGCAGTCGCAACCGCCGGCCCCGATGCCGGGCCTGTTGCACGATCGGCGTCGGGTCGATGTCGCCTCCCGCCCGATGCCTGAGCGTGGTGGCGAGCTGCTCGTCGAGGTCACTGAACATCAGAGGTCTCCCGCCCATGCGTGGGTTGCCGCACCCTGTCGTCGACGCAGCGCCGCCAGGGCCCGCTTGGCGTGTGTGCGTACCGTCCCTGTCGAACAGGCGAGGATCTCCGCGATCGACGAGTCGTCCAGATCCTCGTAGTAGCGCAGCACGATCACGGTGCGCTGACGTGCCGGCAGATCACAGACCAACCGCCACAGCGCGTCGCGCTCGGCGACGCCGGCGGCCTCGTCCACCCCGCCGGCCCGATCGAGCACCGCGGCAACCGAGATCTCCCGGCTGCTGAGCCGACGCCACCACGAGTTGTGGGTGTTGACGAGCATGCGTCGGACGTACGCGTCCGGCTGGTCGGTGCGCGAGATGCGCCCCCACCGGGCGTACGCCCGGGCGAGGACCTCCTGAACCAGGTCCTCGGCCCGGTGCTCGTCACCGGTCAGCAGCCGGGCGAGCCGCACCAGCGCTGAAGTGCGAGCGAACGCGTACTCCTCGAACGTCACGCCCTATTAACGCCGTAGGCCGGCCAACCCGTAGACACCCGCCGGGCACTTTCCACCGAGCAGGGCCGTCGTGACGCGCCCCACCTGTCGAGGCGTCGGCGGGGCTACCTCCGTCCGTGTCGGGAAAAATCTATGAGCGAAGCGCTAGATTTTCGTGCCGTCCCCGGCTAATGTTTCTGGGGTCGAGAGAGCAAACAAAGACGCTGACGTTGCCGCCCCGCACGAGGGCGAAGGAGCGGGGCCCAGGAGTTTGTGGGGCCTGCTCAGCTCGGCGACGGGCACGTGCCGTCGCTGGGTAGTACGTGGAAGGCGTGTGACAGCGGGTGAGGCCGACGCTTGTTCAGGGCTTCACCCGAGGTTGAGAAAGGTTCGTCGCACGTGTCAGGGCCATGAAGTCGCGTGGGGCTCGGACACCGACGGACAGCACGGAGTACGACAGAGGAAATCAGAGGCAAGGGAGGGCATTACACCGTTGGATCGCCCGCTGCCAGTCGCGTTCGTGGGCTGGGCGCGGACACCGCAGTTTCCATCGAACGAGAGGTGGTCTCCGGTCACGCTTATGCGATCCTCGCACCCGAAGCCGTCCCCGACGGCTGGTGCGGACAAGACAAGCCGACGTTCTGTCGGTAGATGGTGTTCCTGACCCACAACCCTTGGGCCCCGGTGCTTCCGAGCACCGGGGCCCTCGTGATGGAGGTTCCATGGCTCAACCCGACGACATGTTCGACGACGAGGACTACCCCGCCTACACGATGGGCCGTGCCGCCGAGATCCTCGGCTGCTCGCAGGACTTCCTACGCCGACTCGGCGATGCGAAGCTGATCGACCCGCAGCGCTCCAGTGGCGGGCACCGCCGCTACTCCCGCTACCAACTGCGCCTTGCCGCGAGAGCCCGGGAGATGTGCGACCAGGGCACCGACATGGCCTCGGCCTGCCGAATCATCATTCTTGAGGACCAACTCGAAGAGGCCCTTCGGCGCAATGAGCGCCACCAGCAGGGCTGAGCACACCCTTTGTGCGGCGCAGACGCGCCCGGCCCAACGAAGCATCGAGCCGGGCGCATCAGGCTGAGCTATGCCACGAAGCGGGAACGGCGTCGGCGCCCGATCAGGTAGCCCGCGCCGCCGAGGAGCAGGAGCACACTGCCAATGCCGGCCACGGTCGCGGTGCCGGCACCGGTAACGGGCAGCCCACCGCCCTCGCCACCCTCGCCGCCGGGGGCACCCGGGCTGGCAGAGGCAGTAGGAGTCGGTGCAGCGGTCGTCGAGGCGCTGGGCGTAGCGCTCGGCGTGGGCTGAGACGTCGGCGTCGGAGTGGGCTGAGACGCGCAGTCGAGCTCACGGGCGGCGTACAGGCCGTCGTTCAGGTAAGCCAGATAGGCATCGACTGCCGCCTCGCGGAGCACCGTCTGCGCGGCCGACTCCACGTTGGGGCCAGCATCCGTCAGCGTGCGAACCACAGTGATCCGCAGAGCCGTTGACCAGGCTGCCTGCACATTCGTCTTGAGGAACGCGCGGAGCTCTTCCTCAGTGCCCTTCAGCGCCTCCTGAATGGCACCCGGCAGAATGGGCAACGAGTCGGCGTTCGCCGCGGACAGGATCTGGGCGGCCAACACCCGTATCTCCTGCTCGGGAGCGGTGTCCAGGTCGATGGTGAAAAGCTCGCGGATGTCCTTGTACGTCTTGCGCTCGACCGTCTGGCAGGCCTCGTTCAGCCCGGGCGATTCGATGTGAGCCACCGCCGGTGCCGCCGGAATCAAAAAGGCCAGCGCCAATAGGGCGCCGGCCGGGAACTTCCATCGCATGTGGTCTTCCTCCCCGTTGCAAGCAAAAACACGGAGATACTACCGTCAGTGCGCGAAAGGGCAAGATGGATAGACGTCCCCGCCTGCGTCGCGGCCGCCTTCGGATCGTTGCGCCCAAGACGACGTTCCCGCTCGTCCGGTGCCTCGCCCCGAACCGTGCTCAAAGGCCGCCGCGGTGATCGTCTCGACCGGGCACGGCAAGCCGCTGACCTGCGGTGGTGAAGTGCGCCCGGCAGGATTCGAACCTGCGGCCTTGGGATTAGAAGTCCCCTGCTCTATCCGCTGAGCTACGGGCGCGTGTGGCGTGGATGTCGCGCCCAGAGGGTACCGCCGTCCCACTGCCCGACGGCGAAAAGGGTGCCCGCGTCCACGTTGCCGAGCAGAGTCTCACGTCCGCCCCGTAGCGGGCATCCGGGTTACCTCGAAGCGGCCGGGCCCCGGACCGTACCGTTGGCTGGTGCTGCTGGATTCCGACGCCGAGAGCGACGTCGCCTACGAGCTGTGCCAGGTCGTCGGTCGCGCCATCCTGCCGTACCGGTCATCGGGCGACGTCGGTACCGCGTTCTTCTTCCAGGGCGGCGATGACCCGGTGGGAGAGTCGCTGCTGACGGCGGCCGACCTGGTGGGCGGTTCGGGCGGTGAGTTGACCCTGCGGGCCAGCGTCACCGAGCCGGCGGGGGTGGCCCCGGCCGTCATTTCCGAGGCTGAGATCGTGCCCGGCTGGGCCCGCTTCGTGGGCGACGGGGTCGCCGTGTTGCCGACCGCTGGCCTGCACCGGTATGCCGGCGACGGAGGCTGGCGGTGGCGCGTGCAGCCGGTGCCGGCGGGGATCGCCGCCGGGCCCGAGGTGGTCGCCCGCCTCGACGCCGACACCAGTTCCGCTTTCGTGCTGGCCCATGGGGTACGCGAAGACGGGTCGCGGCCGCTGGAGGTCGCGATCGAGCGGGTGGTCCGCGACGGAGACGCCGTGCTGATCACCACCGAACTGCCTTCGGGGTACGTCGGCGCGCCGGTCTTCATCGTGCAGGCCGAAGCCACCGGTGAGATTTCCCCGTACTGCCTGGGCCTGGTCCTGCCCGGTGTCGGCGCGCACCCGGTGGCGACCTTCGACCGGATCAGTGCCGTCCTTCCGGCGACGCCCGGCGACGTCTGAACCGCGCCCGGTCTGGTCAGCCGCCGGCCGTCGTCGCCTTCGCCGGGTCGGCCGGCTGTACGTCGGCCGGCGCTGTGTCAGCGCGGTCGGCATCGGTCGGGGCGGCAGCAGCTGGGACCATGTCCGTTCGCGCGGCGTCGGCCGGGGTGGCATTGGTTGGCGCGGCGTCGGTCGGCGCGGCGTCGGTCGGCGCGGCGTCGGCCGGGGCGGTGGGGCCGGCGGCGAGGAACGCCTCGGCCCAGCGGCCCACCTCGTCGAAGACCTTCGTCCGCACGGCCGGGCCGGAGAGCGTGAGGTCGTGCAACCCGCCGTCGAAGCGCGCCAGTGTGACGTGGCGACCGAGGCGGGGCGCGTAGCGGACCATGTGCTCGACGTCCAGTACGGCGTCGGCCACTGTCGCGTTGTCGTGCCACTTGGTGCCCCGGAATGACCGGGTCGAGCAGGCCAGCAGCACCGGCACCTGGATGTTCAGCCCGGCGCGCAGCCGGCGTTGCCCGGTGCGAATCGCGTTCAGCCAGCCGGCCCGGACCGGGAACCCGGCCAGCGGCTTCCACGCCAGGTCGTAGGTCCACTCGCCGCGGTGGTCGGAGTGGATGCTCTCGCCGTACACAGTGCCCAGCCCGAACGGCAGGATGCGGTGCGGCGCCCTGCGGCCCAGCCGGGACACGGCGGCCGCGAGGGGTCGACGGACCGCCCAGGGGGCGTTCAGGTCGAAGAAGGGGCTGTTGAGCACCAGGCCGTCGATGGTGCCGGTGTCGCGGCGGGCGTCCGCCCAGAGCGAGATGATCAGGCCACCGGTGGAGTGGCCCATCGCCAGCAGGGTGTCGTGCCCGTCGTCCTTGCGGATGATCTCGGCGGCGGCGTCCAGCTCGGGGAAGTAGTCGCTGATGTCGCGGCAGAAGTTCGGGGTCTGGGCCGGGAGCAGACTCCGGCCGTATTTACGCAGGTCGAGCGCGTAGAAATCCCAGCCTCGCTCGGCGAAGAAGTCAGCCAGGTGAGTCTGGAAGAAGTAGTCGACGAAGCCGTGCACGTAGAGCACAGCCCGCCCGGTGGGGCGCTCGGCCCGCCGCCGGACCAGCGTCGCGACGACGGGACCTTCGTCGTCGGTGCCCAGGTCGATCGTCTGCCGCTCGTACGGCGGCCCCAACACGTCCGGTTCCACGAACGCGACGCTACGCCGCCAACCTACCCAGCGGTAGCCCACGCCCGCCCGATGCTCGCCCCCGCGATCTTGCACTTTGTGTCCCGGCGTAAGGGGCGATTGCCGCCATTCGGCGTTCGAAAGTGCAAGATCGCGGGGGTGTGGCGTGGGTCAGACGGTTTCCGCGTCGGCGCGGAGGGCCGGGTCGACGGGCTCGTCGGCGTCGATCTGCGGCTGCGGGACGTCGCGCAGGTGCTTGTTGTGCCGGGGCTCCTGGCGGGTCTTGGCGTCGTTGAGCTTGCGGCGCAGGTCGTCCCGGACGTCATTGAGGGCGGCGTGCAGGTCCTCCTCGGTGGAGGTGGTGACGATCTTCTGTCGGCCGGCGATCCAGCACTCCAGGGTGACCTTCTGACCGCGCGCCTCCCGGTCCTTCACCGACACCTCCAGCTCGGTGGCATCGGCGTGGAAGCTGGCGAGCCGGGCGTCGAGGGTGCCGAACTGCTCGGCGATCCAGTTGCGGTCGCCCTGGGAGAACCCGGCGCCCACCCGCAGGCACTCAGCCACGGTGGCCGGGTTCGCCACGGCGCTCATCGCTGCGCCTCGGAAGCGTTCGCGGAGCCGATGGTAGTGATCATCATGGCGCTGACCTCTCGTCGACGTGGAGCTGTCGGTGGTGCGTTGATCAAGTCCTTACCCAGTTCGGGCGGCCTGGGAAACCGTGGACGGCGGGTCGGGTGGGTCGGGCGTACCACAGCAGGGCTTGATCAGGGCGTTGTCCACAGGTGGGTTCGTCATCCACAGGTCGGGGACGGGCGCTCACAAAGGGCGCCCTCAGTGTCGATGCTCGTGTCGAGTCGACTCGCGCTGGCAGGCCCCGATCCCCCTGGAGGGACGATGTTCGACACTTACGTGACAATCGTCGGCAATGTGCTGACTACGCCCGAGTGGCGGCGTACGACCCAGAGCAACACCCTGGTGGCCAACTTCAAGGTCGCCTCCACCGCCCGCCGACTCGACCGGGACAGCGGCCGGTGGGTTGACGGCAATTCGCTCCGCGTCCGCGTCAACTGCTGGCGCAAGCTCGCCGAGGGGGTGGCGGCCTCCGTCATGGTCGGCGATCCGGTGGTGGTCTGCGGGCGGCTCTACACCCGCGACTGGACCGACGACGGCGGTAACCACCGCACGCTCTACGAGTTGGAGGCGGTGGCCGTCGGCCATGACCTGTCCCGGGGGCGCGCCCGTTTCCTGCGCAACCGGCCGAGCATGGCGACCAGCACGGTGGAGGACGCGGAGGCCGAGAGCCGGGTGCACGGCGAGCCCACCGAACCGGTGCCGGCCGGCCAGGCGCCAGTGCTGCCCGACGACGGTCCGCTGGACGACGACTTCGAGCTGCCCGACTACGCGGAGCTGCGAACCAGCCCGTTCGGCAACGTCCCGGCCGACGACGACAGCCCTCCGAGCGGCGGCGTCCTCGGTGACGGCGGAGCGCTTGCGGGCGGCGGACAGGGCGGGCCGGCCGACGCTGCGCCGGCATTCGACGACGAGTTGGCCCCGTCGCCCGAGGCGGACGACGACAACCCCGACGGTGACCTGGACATCGAGTTGGGTTCGGTGCCCGACGAGGGGCAGCCGGAGCCGGCGCAGCCCGGTCGAGGGCGGCGTGGTCGGGGCCGGATTCCGCAACCAGCCTGATCGATCGGCTCGGCCGTCGCGGTTGAGCGGCACGACGGGGGCGGGGTGGCGGCGCGACCAGCGTCGTCACCCCGCGTGACAGGACGTCGGCGGGTTGCCGGCCGTCACGCGACGGGTCCTCGTTGCCGGTGCGGCACCGTGGGTTGGGCTGGTTCACGGGATGCTCGTCTAGGCTGGCCGGCCGGAGGTGGTGCGGGTGCGACGGACAGCGCCGATGGCGAACGCGGTGGGGCTGCTGGCCGGGTACGCGCTGGACAGGGTGCTCGGTGACCCCCGCCGGTGGCACCCGGTGGCTGGCTTCGGGCAGGCAGCGGGCGCGCTGGAGCGCCACCTCTACCGCCCGGACCGAACGGCGGGTACGGCATTCACCGCGCTGGCCGTGGGCGGGCCGGTGTTGCTCGGGGCGGTCGCCGCGGCGGCTACCCGCCACCGGCCGGTGACCCGGGCGGTGCTGGTGGCGGCCGGCACCTGGACCGTGCTGGGCGGCCGCACGCTACGACACGAGGCGACCGTCATGGGTCGTACGCTGCGTGACGGTGACCTGCCCGCTGCCCGGCGACGTCTCGGTCACCTCTGCGGGCGGGACCCGTCGACGCTGGGCGAGTCGGAGTTGGCCCGTGCCACAGTCGAGTCGGTAGCGGAGAACACCTCCGACGCGGTGGTCGCACCGCTGCTCTGGGGTGCGGTCGCTGGTCTTCCCGGGCTGCTGGGCTATCGCGCCGCGAACACCCTCGACGCGATGGTCGGGCACCGGTCGACGCGCTACGCGCGGTTCGGCACGCCGGCCGCTCGGCTGGACGACGCGCTCAACCTCCTGCCGTCCCGGCTGACCGGGCTGCTCACCATCGCCGTCGCGCCGGTCGCGCACGGCGACCGGCAGCGCGCCTGGCAGGTGTGGCGGCGGGACCGCAACGACCACCCGAGCCCCAACGCCGGTCAGTGCGAGGCGGCGATGGCGGGCGCGCTCGGGGTCCGCCTCGGTGGTCGCAATGTCTACTTCGGGCGCTCCGAGGTGCGGCCGTTCCTCGGCGACGGTCCCCGCCCGGAGGCGCGGCACCTGAAGCGGGCCGCCCGGATCTCCGGCGCGGTGGGGCTGGCCGCCGTCGGGTTGGCCGCCGCGTACCCGGTGACGCTCGGCCGGCTGGTCGGTGCGCTGAGCAGGCGTGCACTGACCGGTGCGGGCCGGCGAGGGTCGGCGGTTATGGCCGGTGAACGCGGGTTGAGTGGCGTGGCCGGGGCCCCGCGGTCGGCCGGTGCCGGTGAGCACGTGCTGCGAGCCGTCGGGATGGGCAGGGCTGCCGGGGTGCGCCGGGGGAGTGGAAGGTGAGCGGCGGGCTGCTGGTGGCCGGCACGACGTCCGACGCTGGCAAGAGCGTGCTCACCGCCGGCATCTGCCGTTGGCTGCACCGGCAGGGCGTGAAGGTGGCGCCGTACAAGGCGCAGAACATGTCGAACAACTCGGCGGTGGTCGTCGGGGCGGACGGGCGCGGCGGCGAGATCGGGCGCGCCCAGGCCATGCAGGCCGCGGCGTGCGGGCTCGCACCCGACCTGCGGTTCAACCCGGTGCTGCTCAAGCCGGGCAGCGACCTGGCCAGTCAGGTGGTGCTGCTGGGCGAGGCGGTCGACACGATCACCGCGGGCACCTTCCGGCAGTTGCGTCCCCGGCTCGCCGAAACCGCGTACGCCGCGCTGGCCGAGCTGCGCGAGACGTACGACGTGGTGATCTGCGAGGGCGCCGGCAGCCCTGCGGAGATCAACCTGCGGGCCGGTGACTACGTCAACATGGGGCTGGCCCGGCACGCCAACCTGCCCACCATCGTCGTCGGCGACATCGACCGGGGCGGTGTCTTCGCCTCGATGTTCGGCACCGTGGCCCTGCTCGACCCGGCCGACCAGGCGCTGATCGCCGGATTCGTGATCAACAAGTTCCGGGGCGACCTCGGGCTGCTCCAGCCGGGCTTGGACATGCTGCGTCAGGTCACCGGCCGCCCGACGTACGGGGTGCTGCCCTGGTCACTGGACCTGTGGCTCGACGCGGAGGACTCACTCGCCTACGGTCGGGTGCTCGGTCGACCCGCCGCCCCGCACGGCAGCGAATGGCTGGACGTGGCCGTCGTCCGCCTACCCCGGATCAGCAACGCGACCGACGTGGAGGCGCTCGCCACCGAGCCGGGCGTCCGGGTGCGCCTCACCATCGAACCGGCCGAACTGGCCGCCGCCGACCTGGTCGTCCTACCCGGCTCCAAGTCCACCGTCGCCGACCTCGGGTGGCTGCGCGAGACCGGTCTCGCCGACGCGGTGGCGACCCATGTGGCGGCCGGCAAGCCCCTGCTCGGCCTCTGCGGGGGCTTCCAGATGCTCGGCCGCGCCATCCACGATCCAGTGGAGAGCCGGCAGGGCAGCGTGCCGGGGCTCGGTCTGCTGCCCATCGACATCACCTTCGACCCGCGCAAGACCGTCCGGCAGTCGGTGGGCACCGGCCCCGGTGGCCTTCCGGTGCGGGGCTACGAGATCCACCACGGGTACGTCTCGCAGGCCGACCCCACCCTGACCCCGCTGCTGACCGGCGACGACGGCGTCGGAGAGGGCGCCGTGCTCGGCGTGGTGCACGGCACGCACTGGCACGGGGCGTTCGAGTCCGACGAGTTCCGCCGGTGGTTCCTCACCGAATCGGCTCGCCTGGCCGGTCGCAGCGGGTTCCGGGTCGCACCGGCCACCAGCTTCGCCGCCGCCCGAGAACAGTCGCTCGACCTGCTCGGCGACCTGGTCGAGGAACACCTGGACACCGATGCCCTCTGGCGTCTCATCGAAGCCGGCCCACCCGCCGACCTGCCCTTCATCCCACCCGGTCCTCCACCCTCCTGACCGGTTTACCGTCCCCTGTGGAGGGTGGTCGTGCTCGATCCTCGTCGTGGGGGCCACGCCCACCCGGCACGATCTTGCGCGGACCGACCGCCCGCAACGGAACGTGAGTGGCGGGGTCGGGGGAGTCAGGGGCGGATGTCGGCGGGACGGTCGGTGGTGGGCAGGCCGGCGGCGAGCCAGGCGTCCACGCCGCCGATCATGTCGGTGGCCCGGCGCAGCCCGAGGGTCTGCAGGCTGGCGGCGGCCAGGCTGGAGCTGTAACCCTGTCGGCACACCAGGATGATCTCCCGGTCGTACCCGGTGGCTTCCGGGATCCGCCAGGCACTGGCCGGATCGAGGCGCCACTCCAGTACGGTCCGGTCGACGACGACCGCGCCCGGCAGGTCGCCCTGTTCGCGGCGCTGCAGTTCGGTACGGGTGTCGACCAGCAACGCGCCGCCGCGGACCGCCTCGACGGTCTGCTGCGGAGTCAGTCGGTGCAGCCCGGCACGGGCCTGTTCGAGCAGGGCGTCTATACCGGGGCTCATCACGTCTCGGAGCACCACCCGATCATGCCGATTCGGTGGCACCCCGGGCGGCGAACGGGCCGCCCGTCACCCGTCGCCGCCCCAATTCCCCCGGACGTGACGGCGGCGGTGGTGGCGGCATACTTCGGTCATGCACCACGGGAGGCTGTGCTGAACCCGGGAACCGCCGGACCGACAGTCGCGGTTGTCGAGGCGTACGCCGAACTGGCTCGTCGGGTGCTCGCGAGCCCGGCGCGGTTGGGGCGGACCCGGCTGGTCGCGGTCGACGGGCCGAGTGGCGCGGGTAAGAGCCGGTTCGCCGCGCAGCTCGCGGATGCCCTGGCGGGGCCGCTCGGCGGCCGACCGCCGGTGGTGCACACGGACGACCTGCTGGACGGGTGGGACGACCAGGTCACCTTCTGGCCCCGGCTCGACGAGGGGGTGCTCGCCCCGCTGCGTGTCGGTGAGCCGGGTGCCTACCGGCGGTACAGCTGGGTCCGGCGGTGTTTCCTGCCCCGGCCGGTTCCGGTTCCGGTGGCTCCGGTGCTGGTGGTCGAGGGGGTCAGCGCCGCTCGGGCGGTCGTCCGGCCGGAGCTGACGCTGGCCGTGTTCGTCACCGCGCCCGCGTCGCTGCGGCTGGCGCGCGCGGTCGCCCGGGACGGGCCGGAGATCCTGCCCGAGCTGCGCCGCTGGCATGACGGCGAGCGGGCGCACTTCGCCGTCGACGAGACCGCGACCCACGCCGACCTGGTGGTGGACGGCGCGCCGACACTGCCGTTCGACGCGGACCGGTACTACGTGCGGCTGCGATGAGCGGGGCATGGACGTGGGCCACGGTCTGCGGCACGATGCGGAGAGCTACGGCGAACGGGGAGCCATCATGACGGCAGCGGACGCGCCAGCGCGGCGTCGGATCACCCTCACCGGCATCAGCTCGCGGGCCTGGGAGCACCCGGCCGACCGTGGTGCCCTGGTCGCGCTGCGGGAGCTGCGCGGTTTCGACGACGTGGTGCGGGCGTTCTTCGGGATGTGGAACGAGCGCGGTTTCCGGCTGTCCGTGCTGGCCTCCGGCATCCGGGTCGACCACCGTCAGTATCCGGCGGTGTGGCAGCGCTACACCGAGGCCGCAGCGGCGCTCGACGTGGCCGAACTGCCCGAGCTGTACGTGACCCAGTCGCCCTGGTTGGGCGCCGAGGCGGTCGGGCTGGAGCGGCCGTTCATCGTGCTGAACTCCGCCTGCGTGCAGCAGTTCGACGAGGACGAACTGCGCTGCCTGCTCGGCCACGAGTTGGGCCACGTGGGCAGCGGGCACGCGGTCTACAAGACCATGCTCATGATCCTCACCCGGTGGGCGGCCAACCTGAGCTGGTTGCCGGTCGGCGCGATCGCGCTGCGCGCCATCATCGCGGCGATGCTGGAGTGGTGGCGCAAGGCGGAGCTCTCCGCCGACCGGGCCGGCCTGCTCGCCGGGCAGGACCCGGCCGCCGCGCTGCGGCTTCTGATGAAGCTCGCCGGCGGCGGTGACCTGTCCCAGGTCGACACCACAGCCTTCCTGGAGCAGGCCGCCGAGTACGCCGGTGGCGGCGACCTGCGCGACAGCCTGCACAAGATCCGGATGACCGCGTGGAGCACCCACCCGGTGCCGGTGGCGCGGGCGGCGTCGCTGCGCCAGTGGATCGACTCCGGGGCGTACGGGCGGGTGCTGGCGGGGGACTATCCGCGCCGCGAGGACGACAGCTCGACAAGCGTGTCGGAGGAGATCAAGGCGGCTGCCGAGTCGTACCGGGAGGAGTTCAGCCGGTCGACCGACCCACTGGTCGGGTTGCTGCGCCGGCTCGGCGACGGCGCGAGCGACGTCGGCGAGTGGGTGGGCGGCACCGCCGGTCGGGCGCGTTCCTGGATGGACGCCGCCACCGAGGCGGCGGGCCGCGCACACCGCGCCGGGCGGGCCGCCCCGGGCGCGCGGGCCGGCGCCGGCCCCGCGGACAGCGGTGACGGTACGGGCTCCGCCGGCACACCCCGGTAAGGCCGGCATACGATGCCGGTCATGACCTCACCGATCATGACCGAGTCCGAGGTACGGGCCGCCGTCGAGCGGGAGATGCCCGGCGTCCGGGCCGACCTGGAACGACTCGTCCGCATCCCCGGCATCGCCTTCGAGGGCTTCGACCACTCACACGTGGAACGCTCCGCCGAGGCGGTCGCCGAGCTGCTGCGCGGCTGTGGCCTGGACGTCGACATCGTGCGATCCGGCGGCCAGCCGGCGGTGATCGGCCGTCGGGCCGCCCCGCCCGGAGCGCCCACCGTGCTGCTCTACGCCCACCACGACGTCCAGCCGGTCGGCGACCGGTCGCTGTGGGAGTCCGACCCGTTCGAGCCTGTGGAACGGGACGGCCGGCTTTACGCCCGGGGCGCGGCCGACGACAAGGCCGGCATCATGGCGCACGTGGCGGCGCTGCGCGCGTACGGTGACGCGCTGCCGGTCGGCGTGGTCCTCTTCATCGAGGGCGAGGAGGAGTACGGCTCCGACTCGCTGGAGCAACTGCTGGCCGAGCACCGCGACGCGATCACCTCGGACGTCATCGTCATCGCCGACTCCGGTAACTGGGACATCGGCGTACCGGCGTTGACCACCTCGCTGCGGGGCATCGTCAACTGCTTCGTCGAGGTACGCACGCTGGACCACGCGGTGCACAGCGGCATGTTCGGCGGCGCCGTGCCGGACGCGCTCACCGCGTTGGTCCGGCTGTTGGCGACGCTGCACGACGACGCCGGTGACGTGGCCGTGGACGGCCTGGTCGGCCGGGAGGGCGCCACCGTCGACTACCCGGAGGACCGGGTCCGGGCCGAGGCCGGGCTCGCCGAGGGCGTGCAGTTCATCGGCACCGGCCGGATCACCGATCGACTCTGGACCAAGCCGGCGCTGGCCATTCTCGGTGTCGACGCGCCGTCCACCAGCGAGGCGCCGAACGCTTTGGTCCCGGCCGCGAAGGCGAAGCTCAGCATCCGCCTCGCCCCGGGCGACGACCCCAAGCGGGCGTACGCGGCGGTGCGCGCGCACCTGGAGCAGCACGCGCCGTGGGGTGCGCAGGTGACCGTCACCTTCGAACACGACGGTGACCCGTGCGTGATCGACGCGTCCGGGCCGATGTTCGACGCCGCCCGCTCGGCCTTTCGGACCGCCTGGGACGGCACCGACCCGGTGGACATCGGCGTCGGCGGCTCGATTCCGTTCATCGCCACCTTCCAGGAGATGTTCCCGAAGGCGGCGATCCTGGTGACCGGCGTGGAGGACCCACACGCCCGCGCGCACGGCCCGAACGAGAGTCTGCACCTGGGTGAGTTCGCCCGGGTCTGCCTGGCCGAGGCACTGCTCCTGCGCAACGTGGCGGCGGCGGTGAGCAGTTAGGTGTCAGAACGGCAACTTTGGGCCTGATCTGGGAGTTTACGGCGTGTCGGATGGTCAGCTGTTATAGCCTTTCGTACATGAGTACGAACGAGGTGATGGCCCGGTTGGGGGCCGCTGTCAGCGCGCTGGGAGATGTCGATGTCTCCGCGTGGTCCGAGGACACGCTCAACGAACAGCTCGGTGAGCTCTCCGCCGCACTGGTCGCCCTCGACTCGGTGCTCTCCCGGGTCGCCGGCGAGGTCCGCGCCCGGGGGTTGCGCATCGAGGAACCCGTCTCCGCTTAGGGCGTGTGTCAAAGCCCCTGGCCGGCCTGCGGCGGGCCCAGACGACGACCGGCCGCGTTGGAGATTGGCTCGGATACAACACCGGTATCCGAGCCAATCTCCGCCTTGCCGGATCGCCGCCTGGAC